>JBDHHK010000037.1:0-26532 GCA_039589395.1 Gemmatimonadota bacterium | reverse complement strand
ACCTCCGATAGCCAAGGATATTGATCTCGTTCAGGCTGAGGCGTTGCTCGGCACCTAACCTTCTTCCTCCCTCTTCTGCCTTCGGATTTATTCGATAATCCCCGCACTAATACGACGCAGCAACCACTTCCCGCCTGCTGTAAGGTGAGCCAGTCACAATCTAGACCGGCTCATGATAATCGACGCACTCACTGCAATTCGCACCACAGCGGACGTAAGAAGGCTGTTTTCCATTCTCGGTTATGTCTCGGAGAACTTCCCGTTCACTGGAGACGCGATGATAGTAGCGCGGTGGAAGGGATTCAGGATAATCGCGAAAGAGACTGAACGCGCGCGTGAGGGAGTGCAGGAGCTCACGCGCGAAATTGCGAAATCCTCCGACCGTGTGCTCGCTGTAGCTATCGGTCCGAAACGTGAGCTGGCAATCGCTGCACCGAGAATTGGTCAAGCGGGAATCACGAAGGTTCTCGTCGTCTCTCTCGACAATCCCTCCATCTTTGCAGTTGAGCAGTTGGAGAGACTTAGACCCAAGCGCAAATCGACAGCGTTGACTCACGCGTTGCTGGTGGAGGAGGTGCTGAGTAGCGAAGCCATGGGCGAGCGTTTTTTCACTGAGTTCAGAATCCAACTGGACCGAATGACCGCATCGATCGACCGACGCAGGTCGGCTGCCGACCGACGCATGGTTGCCTTGGTCAACCTGTCACGCATTCTGTTTCTCTATTTCGTTCAAGCGAAGGGTTGGTTGGACGGACGTTCGGACTACCTCAAGCACCATCTCGATCGCGCCCTTTCGCGCAAGCAGAGTTTTCATCGATCGGTGCTTCATCCGCTGTTCTTTGGAACCCTCAACCTGCCTCCGGAACGCAGGACGAAGAGGACGGAATTGGGCCGTATACCGTACCTAAACGGTGGCCTGTTCGAACCGCATCCAGCAGAGCGACGGCTCGGCAAAGTACACTTTCCGAATCGCGTTTGGCGTGATGTATTCGACGAGTTGTTCGAACGATTCAGATTCACAGTTCGCGAAAACGACGAAGTCGACGCAATAGCTCCAGACATGCTCGGTCGTGTCTTCGAGCGACTGATGAACGCCGATGAGCGTCACGATACCGGGACGTTTTACACACCGGAATCGGTTGTGAGGCAGGTTGTGACCGCCACGATCGAAGTCGCCTTGAGCAAAGACCTATCGCCGCAAATCGTTCGAAAGCTGGTTGTAGGCATGCCCGTGAAAATACACGAGGCGCATACAGCACAACCGGTACTCGTGCGGCTCCGAGTGCTCGATCCGGCAGTCGGTTCGGGCGCGTTCCTGCTCGGCGTATTGCGGATTCTCTCACGAATGCGGTCCGCCCTCTCACCAGAGAGTGGACCGAAGGCGCAGCTGCGACATCAGAAAGAGATCATGAGAGACAATCTTCTGGGCGTCGACCTCAATCCTGTTGCCGTTCGCCTTGCGGAGTTGAGGTTGTGGCTCGCAGTGATAGCGGAGGATCCAACAACTGACATAAAGAGCGTCTCACCTCTGCCTAACCTCGACGGTGTCGTTCGTCAGGGCGACACGCTGCTCGATCCTTTGGGAGCGGCTCGGTCATTCACCTCAAATGTTTCGTTCTCGCCGAATGACGCAGGCGAGTCCATACGAAAGGCGCGTTCATCTCTTTTTAGCGTCAGAGGTCGCGAGCACCAGCTGCGCATCAAGCAGCTACGAAAGTTCGAAATGGACGTTGCCCACAGCATGCTGGACGCTGCGTTAGAAAATGCGCGGATCGCCACGATCGATCTCAAAGAAACAGCGCAGAGCAAAGACCTATTTGGAAAACGGCTTGGATTGTCCAAGTCGCAACGACAGCGCCTCCAGACACTCTTCAAATTGCGGCAACAGTTACAGAAGGCGCTCCGCAAACTCGCCGACGGATCGCTGCCCTTCTTCTCGTTTGAAGTGCACACGCCCGACATACTCTCGAGCGGCGGATTCGACGTGGTAGTGGGAAATCCTCCCTGGGTACGCGCCGAACAAATACCACAACACATGCGTTTTGCACTCAAAGCGCGATTTCGCTGGTGGAAGACTTCCGGGCAACGTGGTTACGCGCACCAGCCGGATCTCGCTGTCGCCTTCTTGGAGCGGAGTCTGGAGCTGACTCGCAACGGCGGCGCGGTGGGTCTACTGCTACCCAGCAAAATCACCTCTGCTGGATACGGCGAGGCCGCGAGACGCGGGCTGGTGAGCGAGACATCAATCGAATACGTGCATCGGGTCTCGGACCGGGAGGCCAGTCGCTTTGGCGCAACCACTTATCCGCTCGCACTTGTCGCAAGAAAGGAAAAGGCATCACAAAAGCACTCTGTGCGCCTAGACTTCGACGCTTCGACGACCCTCACGCAGAGTTCTTTGGATAATTCAGGTCCCTGGGTGTTGCTTGCTTCAAAAGCCCGCAAAGCACTCGAGGAGTTTCGCTCGTCCGGAAAGCCGCTCGGTCAATCCTCTCCACCAATGTTGGGTGTCAAAACCGGCGCCGATAGCATCTTTGTGGGACGCATTGTGGGAACGTCCGCCGATCTTGCCATCGTTGCGCTTCAGGGCCGCGAGGTTTTGCTGGAGCCGACTCTCCTGCGGCCGGTGCTTCGCGGACGTGACGTGCGGAGATTCAGCACCAAGTCGAGCGGTGTGATTCTCTGGTGCCACGGAGATGATGGCACGCCGTTCTCATCACTGCCGTCAAACGCCGCCAGCTACTTTGGGCGATGTGCCAGAGAGGCACGCAACCGCTCCGACTATCGAAGTGGTCCGGTGTGGACCTTGTTTCGGACTCGCTGCACCGCCGTGCAGCATCGAATCGTGTGGTCAGATATCGTGCAACGGCCGCGCGCGGTTGTCTTGGAGGAGACAGCTGAACCTTTAGCGATACCATTGAACACCTGCTACGTCGCATCGGCCCCGAATCGAGAAGCCGCGCTCGCTGCCACGGCTGTCTTCAATTCGACTTGGGCAGCGGCGTTCTTTGTTTCCAGTGCCGACGAAGCCCGCGGCGGTTACCGTCGAATCAACGGCCGAGTTGCCCGGCTGTTACCCGTCCCCAAACCGGGTCCACGACGTGCCGCCCTGGCTCAACTGAGCAAGCGAGTTCATGAAAATGAAGGAGACGATAACGAGGACGTGGACGCCGCAGTCGCGTATGCACTCGACCTATCCACGAGAACGCAGGACATACTCAGATCACAACTCGACAATCCTGGCTGACCACTTACACGTTGTCAGAGAGCCGCTTCGTTGGAAGTTATGCCTCGGAGAACGCGTAGCGGCGAATCAGGTGGAATCACCGCTTCGAAACGCGGCGGTCGGCCCATACGACGATTCCTGGCTAACGCCGAGTTGGTTGCTTCAACACCAGGTCGAAGCAGCGCGGAGAATCAAGGCTATCATCGAGATCTTTCGTGGCGCGCTGCTAGCGGACTCTGTGGGCCTGGGAAAGACTTACGTCGCCCTCGCGGTGGCTTCTCACTACCCGCGGACAACCGTGGTTTTACCTGCTGCATTGGCGTCGCAATGGAATCGGGTCAGCGCCCTAGTAGGTGTCGGAATCAGGACCGTCACCCACGAGGCACTGAGCAGGAGGGCTGCCATTCCTCCTTCAGACCTCATTGTGGTCGATGAAGCACACAGGTTTCGTAACCCGAACACGCGGAGGTACGAACGGCTTTCCTGCGGTGTCAAGAACGCGAGCCTCCTCTTGCTAACCGCCACGCCGGTGGTGAACCGACCTTCGGATCTCGTCCGGTTGCTGCGCCTCTTCTGCCACGACAGTGCGTTCTCAGTTCTCGGAATGGAGTCGATTGAGATAACGACTTCAAAACGAGACTTCGCTCTGCTCGCACGCACCGCCGCATCAGCTGTCGTCGCCCGATCGGGCGAAACCATCAACGGATTGTGCGGAGTGCTACCGAGGGTCAGAGATGGAAGGGTTATCCGTGCCTATTCGATCGACCGGCGCACCTTCCCAAGCCTTCTGGAGTTGGTTGACGCGCTACGGTTTCCTGGCTCGGCCGTATCTCAGGAACGTGAGCTGCTGCGTCTGCATCTGCTTCACCGTTTGGCTTCGTCCGGAGCTGCTTTCCGCGAGAGTGTGCGGCGGCATCTAGCCTACACAGACAGAGCGATCGACGCAGTTGAACGCGGTGGATCGCTGTCTCGTTCCCTTGCTCGGCGGATATTCAATGATGAAGTCGAGCTGCAGCTCGCTCTTGGAGATGTCGCCGAGCCTTCTGGAGATCGAGAGGTGAAGCCCGCAGAGCTACACGCCGACCGAAGTTTACTGACCGATCTCTTGATCCGCCTATCCGGGGCACGCGGATCAAACCCAAAGGCGCGGAAAGTCAAACAGATCTTGAAGCAGCGATCCGGTCACAAGACCATAGTCTTCACGACCGCGGTCGCAACTGCGCTCGAGATAGCCCGGGTGCTGGATTGGAGCGAGGTCGCTGTCGTTGGATCAGGTTTTGGCTGGATCGCCTCAGGGAGAATATCGGTCGACGAAGCACTTGCACTTTTCGCTCCCATTGCCCGTTGTCGGTCTGCACCACCTCGGTCCATGCGGGTGTCGTCATTGATAGCAACGGATCTCGCCAGCGAAGGTCTGGACCTTCAGGACGCCGATGCAGTCGTGCACTACGATCTTCCTTGGACGCCTCTCAAGCTCGAGCAACGTGTGGGAAGAATCGCGCGCCTGGGCTCGAAGTTTCGAACATCGGATGTGTATTGGTTTGCGCCACCACACGCGTTGGATCGTAGGCTCAGGCTGGAATCTCGGATTTCTCAGAAGGTCTGCGATCAGATAGGACTACATGTGCCTTCGACCAGCAAGGTTGGGCGCGCACACATCGTGAACAAAGCACTGAATGAACGTGAGCGACTCGGTCGGACCACCGGTCGCCAGGAAGAGAAAGGGCCACGTTTTGCCGTGGTAACGGGCAATTGCGAGGCCGTGATCGCTGTTCGATGGCTTAAGGCAGTATCCTGTCTGCCGGAACTCATCACTCTCAGTGGAACGCCTTTGTATCAAGTATCTGACTTCGCCAGCGTAGAGAAGGTTCTCTCCCGTCTTCTTACTGCTCCCGCCTCGGAAGCGGCCCCTCCCAAAACACTATTCGACTGTCTTCTCAAGATTCTACGCAACCGCTTGGCTTCAGCTGACCTTGGCGAAACGTCGCAGACGTCGAGACGGCTTGCTCGTCGCGTACTGAGTAAGGCCCGAGAAGCCGGCAAACGCCGCGAACCCGGATTGCTTGCCACGTTGGATGGGGTACTCGACCGCTTGAGACAGGGTGTGAACGCTGGCGGCGAGCGCAGATTGATCGAAGTACTGTCGGACAGGTCCTCTAACGATCAACTGGCAGGCTGGCTTAACGAGCAACCTGTAACAACGAATGGTAGGCCAGCATTCGAGATAATTGCTGCTCTGTTCGGCGACGGGTCAGCAGCTATTGATTGAACGCGTGCTCTCCGGTTACCGCATCCTCATCGTAGTAGTCCAGTTTGTGCAGCGGCATCGTAACACCCGACAATATGTTGAGCACGTGACCACCAATGCGCTTGTAGTACCTGGTCCCGAGCACGAGAGACGTAACCGTATTTGAGTCGTGGCATGAATGGGCGATTCTCTCGATGAGCATGTCGGCTCTTCTGGCGAGATCTTGGCCCTGTCGTGTTAACTCCATCGCGCGTTCGGTGTCCGAGCGCTCAAACACGTCGGAGGTAGCTGAAAATGCTGCTTCTACACCAAGTCGGATTTCCTGAAACTCGGCGCAGAGGTCGTCTTCGGGCAGGGGGCCATCGATAATATCGGCTATCTCCGACACGTTCTTGGCATAATCGCCGAGGCGTTCTACATCTTTCACCAAGCTCATGAGTAGCAGGCAATACGGCAGGTCGGGCGCACTGGTCTGAATTGACAGATGTGCTATCACCTGTTTCCTGATCGTCCGCTGCAGTTTGTTGACCTCTACATCTTGCTCGTAGATCCAAGTTCGCTCTTCGGGCTTTAGGCCTTTGCCGGTGAAAACATCACCGGCCTTCATGGTAGTATCGTACGTAATCTTGAGCATCCGTCCGAAATTTTTGCCCATTGTCGTGAGCGGATTGTCAGACCGAAAAATGCTAAGCAACTGACGAAGCATGGGTGCCTCCGGACCTACTGAAGAAACCTATTCAAAAACGCGAACAGCGCAGGCAATCCGTAGAAGAAGGCGAGCACCAGGAATACAGCTGTCTTGCGGGACTCAACCGCTTTGCTAGCAATCCACCTGGCTCCGGCCAGAGGAATGTTGCGTATCGCTTGAACCGGGTAAATCAGCGCGGTGCCGCTCAGGTTGAAAAGGAAATGTACCAGCGCAATCGTGATCCCTGCCCCTGCATTCGCGCCCGTTGCTGCCAAGGCTGCCAGCAGGGCAGTCACGGTTGTGCCGACGTTTGCCCCGATGGTTACTGGAAACGCTTGATGTAGCGTCAACACACCGGCGCCTGCCAACGGCACCAGGAGCGACGTTGTAATCGAGCTCGACTGAACCATTGCGGTTACCACCACGCCTACGAGCATCGCGAGAAGCGCGCTTTGATCGAATGCCTTCGAAACAATGGTCTCAATTCGGGCCCGCATCGCGGAGCGCAGCACCTTCACTAGGAGCAACAACGCGAGGAATATCAGGCCGCCACACACAGCGATCTGGAGAACTGCCTGAAGTTGCTGTGAGTCGGAGATTGCGTGGATCGCCGCCTTGATCGGTACGAGCGCAGCCTTGAGAGCGCCCTTGATGGGACTGTCGTAGTCGACTCCCCCAACACCCGTCAACATCGAAGACAGCAGTGTCGCTGCCCGTCGCAAATATCCGGTCATTAGCTCGAGCGGCAGGAATACGACAACGGCAATGACGTTGAAGAAATCGTGGCAGGTGGCCACAGCAAAAGCTCGGCGGAACTCCTCCCTCCTACCCATGTGCGCTAGAGATACGATGGTGGCGGTCACCGTCGTGCCAACGTTGGCGCCCATTATCATCGGCACAGCGTTGGCTATGGGAAGCGGGTTCTCCGGCGCCGCTACCAGCCCCACGATCAGCGATGTAGTAACGGAGGAGCTTTGTACCAGCGTGGTGGTCAGGATTCCGATCATCAATCCGATGAACGGGTTCTCGGTAGCCGAGAAGAACGCGTCGAGCACGTTGTTGCCGAGGGACTTGAAACCATCCCCGAGTCCGTTGACGCCCACCAGGAACATGAAGAGCAGGGAGAGAACGGCCACGACCCGCGTGAGCGGATGTGTGGCTAGCGATGCTGCTGTGGTCGGCGGTTTTAAACCGCCTGTCATAGGATCATTTGTTTTGTGTCTGGTGGTGGAGAAAGAACGCTTAGGGTTGCACCACGGACGGCACCAATTTCACCGCCATGCACGCAACGCGCAAGGACGCTGACCAAACGTCGTAATCCGGCAATTTTGGAACTGGACTTGCCCTGCTCTAATTTTCGGTCTATATTCGGTATCATGACCGAACAAATGCCGAAGATTGAGGATTACGCGTCTGTTTGCCTGCATCCGTATCTCCACCTCCGGGAAAACGACGATTCGGTACCGAGCGGCGTGTTGCGGTGCCCTGAATGTCGCGAAACCATCTACCCGAGCTCGGGATGTTTCTTCTGCCCGTTGTGCGGTTGGAGTCGGTGTGGGTGATTGGCAGAGGAACAGAGATGCAGAAGGGTAAAGAGGCAGGAGCGGGAGAGGCGGGAGGGGTCGCATACGCGGCATGGGCGGCATCAGCGGCATTTGCGCATCCTACCGCCGTACCGCCATACCGCCGGTGGAGGGGAGGGGGGCGGTGGACCGTCCGCCCGTCCGCCCGTCCGCCCGTCCGCCCTGGGAGAGGAGGGGAGGGGGACGGCGGTCCGTCCGCCTGTCCGTCCGCTCGTCCGCCAGGGTTGGTGATGGGAAGGGAAAGGGAACCCAACGGCACCAAATTCATCGAACTCACCGTAAAGTCGCTTGCGAATTCCCCGAAAAGCACCGGGATGGCGTTCTGGTCGATCAATCCCTACGTAGGATGCGAGTTGGGCTGTGCGTACTGTTACGCACACTACGCACATCGGTACACGGCGGAGCGCGCGCACGACGCTGAGAAGATCTCACGCGACGAGTCAGCTGAGCCAGTCTTCACGCAACACATTTTCGTCAAACAGCGTAAAGCTGTGCTGAACGCACTCGACCGTGACCTAGTGCGTATTCACAAGCAGAGTTCGCCTGACAATCCCACCACTTTGGCAATTGGAACCGCTACCGACCCATATCAGCCCGCCGAAAGGCACTTCGGCATCACCCGTGCTATTCTCGAGCGATTCCTTACCACCGAGGGGCTCGAGCTGCGCATCACGACCAAGAGCCCCCTCGTCTGTCGTGACATCGACGTACTGTTGGAACTCGGCCGCAAGCATCGAGTCACGGTGTACATATCCCTGATTTGTAAGAACACGCGGCTGATCAGGTTGTTCGAGCAACGCTCGCCTTCACCTCAGGCAAGACTTCGCGCTCTTTCCAGGTTACGAGAAGCTGGTATAGCTGCTGGAATCAACGCCGCCCCCGTTCTTCCTGGTGTCACCGATTCGATTTTTGAGATCGAGGCTCTGATGGCTGCTGCAAAGCAAGTCGATGCAAGCTTCGTTCACCCTTCAGTGCTTCGGATGTACCCTTCGGTGCGAAGCGAATTCCTACCGGTAATCGAGCAGCATTTCCCCAATTTGATGCCACGCTATCGCGCCGCATACGGGCAGGGCCGAAATGCACCAACCAATTATCAAGCGGCAATACAGCAACGGTTCGAAAAACTGGCGCGACGCTACGGAATCAACTCCAAAGATCCGTTCAAGAGAGAAGAGCGACAGCAGGTCGAGCCTGAAGCGCAGTTGAGTTTGTTGTGACTGCGGTGGGCAGAGGTGCAGGGATGCAGAGGTGCAGGGATGCAGAGGTGCAGACCACCCTGCCACCCCGCACTTCTGCACCTCTGCCGCGGGGGGTAGGGGCCGGGAAGGGCCAACTTACCGCCGTACCGCCGTACCACCGTACCGCTACTGGTGGTGACGGGAAGGGTGGCTCTACCGCCCTACCGCCCTACCGCCCTACCGCCGATGGGGATGAGGGAAAGGGCGGTCCGTCCGCCCGTCCGCCTGTCCGCCCGTCCGCCCTACAATCCGACCTCGCCGTCTGCGTTTGGATTCAGCGATTCGCGCTCCGTTGCGAAGAACAACGCCGCCCTGAGACAGCAGAACGAGCAACCGCCCTGCTGTCACCGGAAGATTCACGGCGGATTTGGCAGGTTGGGCCACTTGCGCGGCATTCGGGAGTGAGACCCGGCATGACAGTTAGCCAGGCTGTTGGCCTGTGCCCTTCACTTGCCGTGTGGGAACCGGACCCGGTCTACTATGACGAGCAATTTTCACAATTGGTGAAAGCCCTGGGTGATGTGAGCCCCGCTATCGAACCGGCTGAATTAGGACGGGTGTTTGTGGGGGTGGATGGGTTGGAGGGGCTTTATGGGACACCGGAGGAACAGGTAAGGGCAATTCGGGCTGCATTGGGCATGGAGGCAGGTGGAGAGGTGCAGAGGTGCAGAGGTGCAGAGATGCAGATCACCCTGCCACCCTGCACCTCTGCGTCTCTGCCACCGGGGGGGGTAGCGGGGAAGGGCCAAGCTACCGCCGTACCGCCGTACCGCCGTACCGCCGGTGGGGATGGGGAAAAGGGTGAACCGTCCGTCGGTCCGCCCGCCCGCCCGTCCGCCTGGGCCGGAGTGGCTCGGTTGGGTTGGGCTAAAGGCAAATTTGCCGCCTGGGTGGCCGCCACGAAGGCCCGGCCCGGCGAGAGTTTCATCGTCACCGACGAAACAAGGGCGGAGTTCCTGGCATCACAGCCCGTCGGCGTGCTGCGCATGAGTCCCGACACACATCGGCGGCTGACGCAGCTGAACATCAAGACGGTGCACGATCTCACGCGACTCCCGGAGATTGCCGCCGTATCGCAGTTCGGCAGCGAGGGGCGCAGGCTTTGGCGATCAGCTATGGGTGAGGCTGTTGATCCTGTTATAGGTCGGGAGACACCAGAGCCCATAGTATCGGAAATTGATTTCCCGAATCCAATCGCAGACCTGACGATGCTTGCTAATGCACTGAATCGTCTGATTGAACGAGCATTGCATCATCCGCGGCGTGCCGGTTGGCGTATCCTCGAGGTTGGAGTTAGGGCACGTCTAGAGAATGGCGCCTCTTGGGCCGTTCGAAGCACACTCAAAGATCCGTCGGCTGCCAAGGACCACATTGCCGCGCCGCTCAACACCCGTTTGACTGCCGCACCGCCAACGGGTGCGGTAGAGAACCTGGCGGTAGAGTTTTTGACCTTCGTGCGTGGCACCAACGAGCTACAACTATTTGCCCGTGACGCCAGCAGTAGCGCGCGGGCGGGCCGGCGCCGTGCTCTCCGCGCAGCAGTCCACGAAATGAAGACGCGATTCAGACATTCCTCCATGTACCGCGTCGTCGAGGTCTACCCGGGGTCGCGCATCCCCGAACGTCGCTACGCCTTGATCGACTACGACCCTTAGCTCTCACAATGTCAACGACAACCGGCAAACGAGCAGCGCGTCCCAAAGCCACCGCACGCGCCGACCAACTGCGACCGCTGAATATTCCTCAGCACGTGACAGTCGAGTTGGACGACGAGGGCTTGCCGGTGGGGATCGCGAGCTGTTACCGCCCTACCGCCCTACAGCCCTACCGCCCAAACAACGAGGAGGAACAAAGTGAAACGACCGACAGAGGCCAAGCGAAAAGAGCTGTCGAATCCATCATAGAAACCTGGCACGTCGACGATGAGTGGTGGCGAGATCCAATTGCCCGACGATATGTGGAGGTGATTCTCGAAGGAGGGAAGCACATGATTTTGTACGAAGATTTGACCGCTAACCGTTGGTTTATGCAGATGCCGTAGGTAACGCGGGGGATGCGGGACTGCCTCCACCCCTCCACAGCGATCCGAAGCATGTATTCCGAACTCCACTGTCACTCGGCATTTTCGTTCCTCGACGGTGCCACTCTTCCAGAGCAGCTTGCGTTCGAAGCGCAAACACTTGGCTACCCGGCTGTAGCACTCACCGACCACAACGGTCTGTACGGCTCGATGATCTTTGCTCAAGCCGCAAAGCAGGTCGGTCTTCAGGCAATCACTGGTGCCGAAATGACCCTGCTGGACGGCTCGCACATTACACTCGTGGCCGAAACACCAAACGGCTATTCCAACCTATGCAGGCTCATCACCGAGGCCCATCTGTCGCGCGAGGACAGACGAGACCCCCGCCTCGACTTTCAGTCTCTAGTGCAATTGTCAGAGGGATTGATAGTGATGTCTGGTTGCCGCACCGGCTTCCTTCCTCGTGTACTCGAGCTGAAGGGTGTTACCGCAGCACGCCGTGTGGCCGAACGGCATAGAGATGTTTTTGGGAAAGACAACTTCTTCATAGAGTTACAACGCAACCACGTACGTGGAGACCATGCTCTCACACGCGCGCTATGTGACATTGCCGACACAGCAGGTTTGCCGGTTGTTGCCACTGGAGACGTGCACTACCACCGGCAAGAGCTTCACAAGGTGCACGACGCCTTGACGGCGATTCAGCACCGTACCACCCTAGACGCCTCTCACGAACAGCGACATCCCAACAGCGAGTTCTACTTGCGTTCGCCCAAGGATGTTGTCACGCTCTTTCGGGATCGACCAGATGCAATCGCCAACACTCTCGAGATTGCGAAGCGGTGCGAGTCGTTCGATCTCACAAAGGACCTCGGCTACACCTTTCCCGATTTCCGCGGGGCGGGGCGTCAAACTGCCCCTCATGCACTGGCCGAGTTCTGTAATACCAAGATGGAGGAGTACTACCCGCCTGGCTCGCAGCACCGCCCGGAAGCCGAGAGTCGGCTGGAACAGGAACTGAGACTCATTGAACTACACGGGCTGTGCGGGTTTTTCCTCCTTTATCGGGAATTGCTGGAACTGGCGCACGATGTTGCGGCCGATGTTCGACGAGGAGCGCGACGTGCCAGTGCAAACCTTCTGCCCGGTCGCGGTCGCGGCTCATCGGTGTCGTCGATCGTCTGTTACTTCCTGGGACTTTCTCACATCGATCCGATTCAGAACCGGCTCTTTCTCGGTCGGTTCTTAAACGAGGAACTCGCATCGATACCCGATATCGACCTCGATTTCCCACGCGAGATCCGCAAAGAGCTGATCCGTCGAGTCTACGAGCAATACGGCCACGACCATGTGGGCCTAGTCTGTTCGTTTCCCACGTATCACCTACGCTCGGCCGTTCGAGAAATCGGCAAGGTGCTGGATCTGCCTCCCGGTGAGATC
Organism: Gemmatimonadota bacterium; assembly: GCA_039589395.1. Taxonomy (GTDB): domain Bacteria; phylum Gemmatimonadota; class Gemmatimonadetes; order Gemmatimonadales; family GWC2-71-9; genus JBDGYW01. Next base: position 14,089 of record JBDHHK010000037.1, on the reverse strand, counting down.
GAGAGGATCGCGAAGTTAGGCGGACACCAATCCGCGAGGGGCGTTCGCGAGGAGTTGCAGAAGCTACCAGGGCTCGAAGACAAGGCAGATTCGCCGCTATGGCGCCATTTGGGCGACCTGTGTGAGAGCATTGCCGGCCTTCCACGGCACATATCGCAGCACGTCGGCGGCATGATCATCTCCAGTCGTCCACTCGTCGAGTTGGTACCTCTGGAACGTGCGGCCATGCCCGACCGTGTCATCTGCCAATGGGACAAGGAGTCCTGCGACGACGCACGATTCGTGAAGATCGACTTTCTCGCGCTGGGTATGCTGTCACTTGTCGAGGAGTGTGTCGAGATGGTCGCTGAACGCGAGGGGACACCACCCGACCTCAGTCGCATCGACTTTTCAGACACGGCAGTATACGACCAGATCTGTGCGGGAGACACAGTTGGCACGTTCCAAATTGAGAGCCGCGCACAAATCCAGATGGTTCGGCGCACCAGACCGCGAAACCTCGAAGATTTAGCCGTCGAGGTTGCGCTGGTGCGGCCAGGACCAATCGTCGGCGGTGCGGTAAACCCCTACGTTCGGCGGCGCGAGGCCCGACGTGCTGCGCTTGCCGATAACCGCAGCTACGATCCCCCAGTGGATCATCCGCTGCTCAAAGAAGCACTCGCGGAGACGCTAGGAGTAATCGTTTTCCAGGACCAAGTGCTACAGGTATGTCAGTCACTTGCGGGGTTTAGCGCCGGTCAGGCAGAGGCTCTGCGCCGAGCCATGAGCCGCCGTCGTTCGCTCGAATTGATGGAGGGTTTCTGGGAGCAATTCCGAGATGGAGCGGCTGCACGCGGGGTGTCTGAATCCACGGCGCAGAAAGTCTTCCAGCAGGTGACCGCCTTTTCTCAGTTCGGCTTTCCCAAATCGCATGCGTCAGCGTTTGGCCTACTCGCATATCAATCGACGTGGCTCCGCCACTACCACCCGGTGGAGTACTACGCGGCACTCTTTAACAATCAGCCCATGGGTTTTTACTCTCTCGATGCACTCGGCAGGGACGCGAGCCGCCACGGTGTCGATGTCAAACTGCCCGACGTGAACAAAAGCGACGTGTATTGCACCGTCGAAGATGGCACTGTGCGCATCGGCTTTGGGTTCCTGCGCGACTGGGGGACAGATATAGCCGAAGAGGTGGTGTTTGAACGCGAGCGCAATGGCCCCTACCGTTATCTCGCCGATTTCGTCCGGCGAGCACCAGCCCGGCTTTCGCGAACAGCAATCGAGAATTTGGTGTGGGTCGGTGGATGCGATTCGTTCGGACTCACCAGGCGCGAGTTGTTGTGGCAGGTAGGACTCTGGCTACCTCCGAAGGCTGATCAAACAGATCGCAACCGCGTCCGCCGTCAATTGGAGTTGTCCCTCACTCATCCCTACGAGGACATGAGTTTTCCCGATGTCCCCGACGACGAGAGGCTGCTCGCCGAATACCAGGTGATGGGGTTTGCGGCGAGCGGTCATCCATTCACTCTACTAGGCGACGCTCTGCCACCGAACGTCGTACGCAGCGACCATCTCGATCGATTCGAGGAAGACACCGACATTCAGGTCGCAGGCCTGGTAGTTGCGCGTCAAAGGCCTGAGACAGCAAAGGGATTCTCATTCATTCTGTTGGAAGACCAAGCTGGCATGATCAACGCAATCGTCCGTCCCGATATTTATGACCGTGACCGCATCACGATCCGTACCGAACCATTTCTCTGGATCATCGGGAAGTTGGCAAAGGATGACGGGACTGTGAACATCTTGACGGAAGAGGTACGACCGCTGCAGTTGCAAGAGCCAAAGCTCAAGAAGCAGCCACGCGTCTCCGAAAGCCAATCGCCCTACAAGTTTTTGAAGAACCTCAGGCGAGGTGCAGCGAAATCAAGAGACTGGTTTTAGGTCGGAACCGTCAAACCTCTAATCAGCAGTATCCGTTCGATCGTTTCCCCAATCTTGTTGTTGGGGGTCGATGCACCCGCCGTGATACCAATGACCTTCGCACCGGCAGTGAGCCATTCGGTCTCTTCCACCTCTTCCACAGAACCAACAGGCTTGTGGCGAATCGAATTCGACTCCGATTCAATACATGAAGAATCTGCGATGTGAAACGTCGTGCATCGAGTGGAACAGAGTTTTGCGAGGTGGTTTGTGTTGCTCGAATTGTATCCGCCAATGACCACCATCAGATCCAGGTGATCCTGCACCAAGTCGAGCACAGCGTCTTGCCGCTCCTGCGTGGCGGTACAGATAGTCCCAAACGACCTGAAATGGTCGTCGACATTCTCCTCACCGTAGCGGGCGCTCAACGCCTGTTTTACACGCTGCTCAATGGTCTGCGATTCCAGTGCGAGCATGGTCGTCTGATTCGCGATTCCCACGCGTTCGAGATCACTTGAGAAGTCGAAGCCTTCTGACACCTTATCCGCGAACTGCTTCTGCAGTTCAGCAGGATCACCGCCATGCTCGATGAATCCACAGATCAACTCCGTCTCCTCGATGTCACGCACGACCACGTACTTCCCAGCCTCGTACTTCTCTATCTGGCTCACCGTGGCCTGTGTCTCTTCGTGGAAGTGCTTTCCGTGCACAAGAGCCGTGAATCCGTCTCTCGCATACTGCTCGACCCGCTTCCAGACGTTTAGCACCGAACCGCACGTCGTGTCGACCAATACGCAGCCTGACTCTTTCAGCTGCACCAGGTCCTGAGTGGGCACACCGAACGCTGGAATGATGACAACATCTTCGTCGCTTATCGCTGAGTAGTCGAAGGATCCTTCAGGGTCGGGTTCGAGAATGGTGACATCCTTCTGCCGTAGCGTCTGGTTCACGTGCGGATTGTGGATGATCTCCCCAACGAGAAACAGTCGTTTGCCCGAAAATTTCCTCGACGCCTCATAAGCGTATTCGACGGCGCGCTCGACGCCGAAGCAGAACCCGAATTCTCTCGCCAGACGGAAAGTCAAATCCCCGACGTCCAGCGCGAAATCGTTGCCTCGGATTCGATCAACCAGCTTGCTGTGGTAATCCACCGCGAGGGTGCCAGCAACCTCACGCCTCAACCCGAAGCCCTTGCGGAAGTACTTCTCGGTCATCGGTTCAACCTTCGCCGGATGTCGAGTCGGAGACCAATACCGAGTCAGACGAGAAAGTCGAGTCCTGCAGAACCCTGCAATACTCGGCCGGAAGCGGTGTCACTGGAATGCTCTCGAAAACGCCGACGTAGTGGGTGAGAAGATCGATGCTGATCTCGCGAAGCGTCGAGGTGAACCGTCCGCTGACATCGTCACCCATCTCCGTGATCTCCAATAAACCGTGATACGCCTGGAAACCGTATGCATCGGGATTATCGAAAACCTGAACCGCAACTAGTGCCACCGGCGGGTCGGGAAACTCACGTGCCGCCGCGACAATGGGGTATTCACCAACTGGGTCACCCTCAGGCAAACGTATCAGCAGGGCCGTCCCATTCCCGGTCGGACCGGCGTAGATCTCCATGATGCCGAGTTGATCGCACAACCCAGCGTTTGTTCGCCACATGCCGTGTATGTCATAGTCTCCGGCGCTTAGCGTAACTAGCCTTCCTGGTCTAGCGGTTGGGTAGGAAGGCATTGAGGGAAGCTCCTCAACAGTTAGGCGAGCAGCCACGGCATTTGGATCGGGTGGTGCGTCAGCCTCCTGTGCACTTTCGCCACCGCACGCGAGTGCCAGCGCCAAGACGGTTGGCACTGACACACAGAACCACGTGCGGTTCTGAATGAGGCTGGGCAATCTCCAGGACATGTTTTCGGAAGCTAGTAAGGTCCGAGACAAAATCCCACCGTGGTCTTGCTACCCAAGATGGGCATTGCGACGGGGAAGCCCGTGCCATCCTCATGGTGGTGCGTGTTAGCGGGCAGCGCTGAACGCGAGGTCGAATCTAATACCGCTGAGGAAATTCTCAGTAGACGGCCTGAGACCTTTTGACAAGTTGAAACGCAAAAGTCCATTGACCAAAGAAATACCGGCTCCAGCACCGACCATTGGATCAGATGTGAACGTATCTCCCACATCGACGAAGACCACCGGCGCCCAAAAAGACGATCTGGCAATGGCAAAGTCGAGTTGTGCCGACCAGAACTCACGGCCAACTCTCGCACCGTACTCGTAGCCACGGACGGTAAAGGGTCCGCCGACCCGAAAACCGTGCTGGGAAACCGCATCACCGTGACCCGCACCGGCGCGAAGGGTCAGGGTGCCCGTCCTACGAAACATCCTGAACGGGATCGATGTGCTTCCCCAAACACGAGTGGACAGGAGCGTATCGGTCCCGAGGACATCCCCACCAACAGTCACCGACGCAGGCCCGACCGTTACCGGACGGCTTATCCTCGCCCGATAGTATGTTCCCTCTAACACCGCAGGGTTGGGCCGAAACGTACCTTCGCCCCAAATCCCCGGTACTGGCGCACCCACCTCAGTCAACATCGACAGGTGTCGTTCGACGCGCGCATTGAACTCGACGTCCCTCAACACGCCGACGTTCCACTGATAGGATATGCCTCCACCAAATGCGAGATAGTAGTCGGCGTCGTCATGGCCGGCAAAAATCGCGTTTGTTGAGTTGCCCATGCCCTGCCCATTGGTCCACGGCTCGAACTCGTGCACGCTGCCGTAGGCCGTCACATCGAGACGGCCACCCGGCCCATCCCTACGCAACATCAGCGATCCGGTTGGCCTCAGATCGCCAATCCCGAATCTGGCGGCGCCATGGATTGTCGTGAAATCCCATCCCGGTCGGATTTGATAGCCCAATCCGAGCGAGAAGCCTTGCACTCGGTTGAACCTGACAATGTCGGAGAATCTCTCCCACGCTACGCCGTGGCGACTCCTCCCCACCCATTCAGCTGGCAGGTCCTCCGACAGCTTAGCAAGCGTGACGAGTGACTCGCGGAAGTGACTCTCCTCTTCTTGGTCTAGAGAGATCCTGAAGTCGTTGTCCCACTCATAACTCAGAAGCGTGTCAGTGGGCGGGACCTCCATTTCCCAGCGACCGTGATTCCAAAATCCCGTCTTGAAATAGCCGTTGCGTGACCGTTCACCGGAGTTCTCAGGCGCGGCACCGCTCTCCCCCGCTGCAACTCTCAGGCGAGTGCGTGTCCGTTGCTCTTCATCACTCACTTCAATCGAGTCCGACGGAATGGCGAATCGGAAGTCAGGACTGCTGTTCACCCTATAATCCGTGAAATCCGAGATGAAGCGTATGGGTATCGTTGCATTGATGAACCAAGGGATCTCGACTGTGAGCGACAAAAGCTGACGATGCGGCAGCCAGTAGCGATTCTCTATGAGGGCATACTCGACGTCCGCCTCGACATTCAGGACACGGTTTGCCATCTGGTTGTCGCCGCGCGCTTCCGCACTATCCTCGGGGGTATCTCCATCTGGAGACTCCCACAAGTACTCTCCGACGAATACGATCATCAGCCGCACGACGTCACCTGTGTCCTGGTCGATCCACATGTCGCCCGCAACAAGTGACGGCCCAAGCCTCTTGGGCTCAACCCGCATTTTTTTCGCACGCACATTCCTGCCTGGAACGTTTATTTGCACCGAATCGGTTATGGCGAAGTGGTAGTGCTCTGTCGCGCCGGTTGCGAGTGGGTGAAGTGCCGGTCGATCTGGGAGATCGATCAGACTTATCTGGTCTCCTAGAGCTCGAGGGATGAACCACGGCCGGTCGAACCACGCGTCTTCCGCGAATTCTCGCTCACCTTCCGTCATCTCCTCCGCGGCATCTCCTCCCATACCAGCCACAATACGGAAGATGGGTGCTGCCGCCCGCGCGCCTAGCGCCTGCACTCTTAGGTCATTGGGCGCACGCCAAGCTACTCGGGCAGCCGTTTCACGAACCATGAGCGTCGTAAGCCTGGCGAATCGACTCCTGCCGCCAGCGGCATCGACTCGGGTGTTTACCGTGGCGGTGTAGTCCCTTACAAGCGAATCCTGCCGTATGTGGCGTACGCGCGCTCGCGCATACAGTTCAGCGGTTGTTGCGTCGCTGAATGTCGCAGGCTCCCCCTGCTGAGTTGCTAGTGTAGCGAGAAATCCAACTAGGAGGGTCGTGACCATTTGCCGTGGCCACTGCGGTGCAAGCCGTACTCCTTGAGTCTTCGCCAGAGAGTGGTGCGAGAGATCCCCAATGCTCGGGCACTCTGCGCGAGCCGCCATCCGTTGCCTTCCAGCGTCTGAAGGATCGCGTTCCTCTCGCGTTCAGCTAGTGTCTTGGGTTTTTCACCGGAGTCTGGAAGGTACACTGCCTCCCCGACTTTCAAGTCGCCAACACGTAGAGGCGCAATGCGCGCGCCAAGCCGAGCTAATTCGGGAACCAGCCGCTCGGCATCACGCGGCGTATCCGCCGCAACACTGTCCAGCGCTTCCTCAGCCGGGCTGTTTGCATACACCACTCGGCCATGGGGATCGAATACCACAACCCCCTCAGAAAACGAGTCCAGCACTGCTCGAGCCAACGGCGAGAATACGGATGACATGGTCACGGCACCTTGGTTGCTCACGCACGACTCTGTACGCTTGTGACGCACCGAAGGTTTCATATCGAGTCGTTCATTTCACCGTTGTCGCATTTGAGGACGCGAATAACCTTGCGCCACACTACTGACCAACTGGTCATTTTTGACACGGGCGCTTAAGTTTGAAGTGACTACCATGCGGGCAAGATGACACTGACCGTCCAGACAGTCAGGAGGTGGTTCGTGGCAGCAAAACGTGGTGAAGCGCGGCAATGTATTCTCGAATGCGCTGTAGCCCTAGTGCAGGAGAACGGGGCTGAGGCAATGAGTATTGAGGCAGTGGCTGCCTCCGCGGGCTCCGCCAAAGGACTCGTACACTACCACTTCAAGACCAAGCAGGGGCTACTTTCAGCTGTTGCCGAGCGATTGGCTTCCTCTCGTCTGGATCACTGGAGATCGGCGTTCGACGCACCTTCTGCACAAGATGCCCTGAACCAGACATGGCTCCTGCTGACCACCGAGTCAAGTGATGGCACCGTGCGCGCTTGGCAATCGCTCGTTGGTGCGGCTGATAGGTTAGTTGACGGTTTGGCCAGCAAACTGCGCACCGACTTCGCCGATGGGCTTCGAGACGCATTTACTTCTATGTTGCGCGACGAGCTGGGATTGATACCGACAATACCTGATGCTGAAATCGGCATGCTTCTAGAGGCCCTGGTGGCTGGGATGGGTTTTCAGCTTACAAGCGGTACTGCGAAGAATCAGCTCGACGGCGCTTACTCAGCCGCTTGGCTAGCTATGCTGTCCCTGACGCAGCCAGCCCCCTAACGCCGCCGGCCCCGGTGACGAGGTCGTTCTTTGGGGAGACTACGCAGCCTTAGCTGCAGATCCTCTACAGACGATGCGTGAACCACTTCACGTTTGCCTCTGATCACGGTGAATCGATAAGGCCTGTCGAGGTCAGCCAGTTCGCGCCGTCGAACCTTTCGTGCCAGCGCTTCCCGCAGTCGCAGTCTGACGACCGGAGTCGCCCCATCTATCTCGTATCGTAATGGTATTTTTGTGCCGCGCACCATGGCTGCTGTTGGCAGAGAATCCAAAGGGCCCGTCTGTTCGACGGACAGAAAGTCGCCAACGCTCAATCGAATCGTAGTGTTGAGAAAATCTTGCCAACTGAATACGTCGCACAACTGGTCCAGGATCTTCTCCGTGACACGATCGGCCTGAGCCTCCTGGAGGACGCCACCAGACCGTCTCCAGTACTCGTCCAGTCTTCGAACGATCTTGGTGACTCGTTTCTGATTTGGATGCGGGGTGATTCCCTCAAGGAGCCTCAACGCTAGTTCCTGCCGAGCGGCAGCCTCATGGCCGCTGGGAAATTCGTCTACGATTGCGGTGCGTTGTCGATCCAGAACGAACCCTGCGTACTTGGAGGTTTCCACCACAGCGAGCATTGGACGGCCGCGGATATTGCGCAGCTCGATTTCCGACTCTCCGCGGCTTGCATACTTCTGAACGAGCTTGAGGGGGATGCTCGTACCTTCAATTGCGGCACGGTGCGCCCCAAACCGATTTGCGAAATACGATATGGTCCCTGCAACTGCGGAGTGAGGACCGCAAACTGACGAAACGGAGAGCTTCACCCGTTCTCCGGTTGCAGTTTCACCGTCAACAACCAAATCAAATGGCATTACCGTTGCCAGAAGATCTCGGAAATCCCGAATTACCTGCTTTGAGACTTTTGGCAGTAGTTCTGGCAATGGGCGTTCGATGGTGCGCATGACCGATGCCATTCCCAGTGCAATGTCCTCAATCCCCTTCACCAACACTCCCCGGTATTCGGCCCATTCGTCTATGGACTCATCGAACTGATGCCGGTCGAGTCCATATACCTTGCCGATGAAACCTGTCTCGTTCACCGCCTCGGCGTACACATTGTATCCGGTCAGGTGATCGCTGCCGGTCGCAACCAAACCACGAAGGTTGGGATTCTCTCTGGTGAGACGATGTAGAGACTCGATGTTCGCCATCACCGCCACATAATGAGCGAGGTTATCGTCCGCGTGGACCAGAAGTTCTCCCCAGGGTCTGTCCACGGGCATTGCTTCCACATCACGCCCGTACGTGGTAAGTCGCCCTTCCTCTATCAGGCCTCGTTCGGTCATCTCCCTGACTGCGTTTCTGTACGCTCGACGGTCCAGTGGAACCGGCAGATCCAGTTCAGATAGGTCAATTCCCAACGCAGCCGCAGTAAGTGCGACCCTCTCGCTGTCACCTGCAAGCTGGAATGCCGGTGCCGTGGGTTGCAGCGATTCGAACTCGATATCTCGATCGGTGAGAAGGTATACCTCACCGTTCGGAACACGGCCGTGCACTCTGCCAGCCATCTGCAGGATCTCGTTCTCGCTGAGGTGCTGGGGCGTGAGCACGTTCTTGCCGCGGTCTATCACCACGTTGAAGCACGCGTCTGAGATCACTACCGTATCGAGGCCTTGCACGTTTAGTGCGGACTGGCCCGCCTGTGTCATTGCAAGGACAAATGGCTTCTCCGCCGTCCCCTCGAGAAACGGCCTGATGACGCGAATCGGCTCACCACCGTGATAGAAAGCGGCATTCAGGCTACCGCCGCGTCGGTTCAGCATGGCGGCGGCTTGCTCAACTTGTGCCCGTGTCGGCAGAAAAACAGCTACTCCTCTCCTCTCCCTGATCACGCGTCTCACGAACTGAGCATCGAGGAAGTCAAAGGGGTCTTCCGATGCGTACTCGACGCGCGCCGCCAGCTCCGGGTCGAATGCCGTAGTCTCTAGCATCTCAGATGAACCGAGATAACGCTCGTAAAAGGTCGGATCGACTGTCGCCGATAGCCAGATGAACCGGCAGCCGACCCTCTTGCCCAATGCCAGGCACAGTTCTAGTTCCGCTGACGTTTGGTGGATTTCATCTACCACAATCGTATCGCGGCCATCTATCAAGTCGTCCTGGAACCAGCGGCGGGCAATGCCTGTCGTCACAATCACAACGTTCCAGCTTGGTGTATCGGGCGTGGCTTCTCGCTCACGGTTGACCACGCCGACCTTGAGGGGCACCTGCAACGTCTCTTCTGCGATGGGGCGGATTGCCAGCGTCTTTCCCGTGCCCGTCCCAGCGACAATTCCGAATCCGACCCTCCTGCGCGCAAGATCGCGGACCTCATCGCCGTGTTCGCGCTCCAGCACCGTCTCGAGTCGCAGCACCATTGCCAGTTCGATCGTCTCGCAGGCCGCCCTCGTTGGAGCGATGACAATGATCCGTCCGCTGGGCGGTTCGGCGCGCCTATACTCGTCCGGATCCGGAGGGAGGTAGTGGTCCCTAACGTGAGATAGCGGGCTCACCGGCTCAACAACGTGGGGCTGTCTGGGTACATTGCATCCGATTCACCCGCATTGGGGGTAATCAGCTCTCGAAAGACACGAGACCAGCGTTCAACCTAATCAGCGACACAACACTGGGACACAAAGCATGAAACTTCACAACAAAATCCTACTCGGATTGATCCTGGGGGCCATACTCGGGCCCGTCCTGGGAGAATGGGCGGTTCGGATCAAACCGATTGGCGATGCGTTCATAAACCTCCTCATTATGATCGTGGTGCCGCTCGTGATGGCTTCACTGATCGTAGGTACCGCGAGTCTCGGAAACCTCCGCCGACTGGGCCGAATCGGCATCAAGACTGTTGGATACTACCTGGTGGCCACTGCAGTTGCGGTAGCAATGGGACTTGCCGCCGGAAAAGCCCTCAACCCCGGCTCCGGGATGGACGAAGACGTGAAGCAGCGGATGCTCACCGACTACGCCGGCGTCACGCAGGAACAGCTCGAACGTGTAGCGGAGCGCCCATCGATCTCAGACTTGCTGGTCAGGATCATTCCGAGAAATCCGTTCCGCGCAATGGCAGACACAAACTTTCTGCAGATTATCTTCTTCGCAATTCTGTTCGGGATCTCGCTCACAATTCTGCCGGAGGACCGCCGAAAACCGGTTCTCGATCTCCTGAGCACCATCAACGACGCGATGATCGTCTTGGTGAAAGGAGTGATGCAGGTCGCACCATATGGTGTGTTCGCCCTGATAGCCGCAGTATCGGCGCAGTTTGGATACGGGATCTTGCTGACTCTGTTGAAGTACGTCTTAGCGACAATCGGCACAATGCTGTTGTTCGTTTTCACATTTTACCCGTTATCGCTGCGAATATCGGGGATGCCGCCGATGTTCTTCTTCAGGAATTTCTACGAGGTTGCGCTATTCGCGTTTTCAACCTCCTCGAGCAACGCAACCTTGCCTGTGAATCTGCAGGTAACCGAAGAGGACCTGGGAGTCTCGAACGATGTGGCCGCATTCGTGTTACCGCTCGGTGCTACCGTGAATATGAACGGCACGGCAATCTACCAGGGCGTAAGCACGATATTCATCGCTCAAGTGTTTGGCATATCTCTGGGCTTAGGTGATCTTCTGACGGTAGTACTTACGGCCACACTTGCGTCGATAGGTGCTGCGGGCGTTCCGGGCATCGGAATGGTCACACTCACGATCGTGTTGACGCAGCTCGGAATCCCGCTCGAGGGCATAGCACTAGTTGTGGGAGTGGAACGCATACTAGACATGACACGCACAGCGGTAAACGTCACTGGAGATACCTGCTGCTCGGTCTGGGTTGCCAAAACGGAAGGGGAATTGAACATCCCAATCAGTAGGCCGGAGAATGTTTCCGCCGCTACCTGACCGAAAGCTTGGAGCAAGGAGCGAACAACGGCCGTGGGTGCCCCGAGTCTGAAACGGCTCGAGACACCCATGGTCTTCTTCTTACACCTAAGCTCCTTGGCTTTTCTTCACTAACGTCAGCACTTCTCCCGGTTCGGCATGTCGGTCAAGTGCCTTCTTGGAGAAAACCAACTCGCCATTCACCACTACCTCAAAAACTCCACCGCCGCTTGCGATGAGCTCAACCTCTGCATCGGGAAAAACTTCCTTGATCTCGGCCGCCGAACTGGAGGCCCGGGGTTCGTAGTGTCAAACCGCGCAGTATTCAATCGTGACCCGCATAGTTCCTCCACAGATGGTATGTTCCTAAAATAATGGCTATTGCTGAATGGAGACCATCCGCCAAACGTTGCGACTGCTGAAGACTCGAGAGCTGCCAGGATGACATCAACGAGCGCAAATTACATTCGATGGTTCTCAACCGCCGTTGACCTCGGCGGGCTGGCGTTGCTCGTTGCCGCACTCGTGAATCTTTTGGCGGCCCCCGATCTGCGACTTGCCACATTCGCGCTCGAAATGCTGCTCCTTGCAGTGGCCACGGCTGGCGCGCGGAAGTTGGCGATTCCGCTTCCCGGCCACACTAATGTGTCGTTCGTTTGTGCTGTCGCGTTGACTGGTTTGCTGCTGATTGGTTGGGATCTTGCCGTGCTGGCTCTGAGCCTGGGTCTCCTGATCGGTGAAGCGGGTCTACAGCGCCTGTCAATAACGATTGCTCTGAGATCAGCCGTACGTATCGCGTTCGTAACCGGCGTCTCGGGCCTTGCCTACGCCGCGGCCGGCGGAGCTGAGGCAGCCGGCGCAGTGGACTTCCAAAATGCTATGCCACTGGTGGTGGTAACCCTATTGCTCCCCGTGATGGCTCAGGTCATTTCGACAATTGAGTCTCGCTTATCCGAAGCGGCGAGCATCCACAGCCTTCTGCTTGCCTTGAAGTGGTGGGCAGCAACATCCGCGGTCGGAACGGCGCTGGCATTCGGCTGGGCAAGCGCACTATCCGCAGACTTGGGAGCAGGCCAGACGATATCCGTGTCGGCCGTCCTCGCGATCGCGGTGGCATTGGCAATATCGATTTTGCGAAATGCGGCGAGAGCCGATGAGTGGAGAGCGGTTCATCGACTGGAAACCGCTGTAGCCAAAGCAGCTTCAGTTGACGGAGCTTTCGAACAGCTCACGAGGCTGTCGGGGTATCTAGTCGCATCGGAATCGATGTGGTTGGGACGCGTCGACGCTGATGCCCAAGAGATAGAGTTGGTTGCAGACACAGGTGGGAAAACCGGCACGCGAATAGACTCGAGTCAAGGATTGGCGGCCGAAGCGTTTCGCGCCCGCCGTGCGGTAGTGAGTGGCGGCGTGGTCGAACCCGTAGCGGCGCAGCTGAGTGGTGAATCTGTGAATTCCGAAATCCTGATTCCGTTGTTTAGCGGTGGAAGCCCAGTCGGCCTGTGGAGCATCTCCCACCCCGACCCAACGCTATATACCGATGCCGATGCCGACCGTCTTGCGCTGGTGGCGCCGCAGTTGGCTCAGGTGCTACTCATCAACCAGGCATTACTTCCTGTTGTTCAGGCGGCATCTGATATCAGGGAACGGGGGCAGCAGATTAGTCTCGGAAGCAACTCCGTCAAGGAAGCAGCGGAAATCTCGGCCGAGAAGGGGAACCTCGCGGAGTCGGAGGTGCGGCGTGCTGCGGAGCATACAGAAACCGCCATCGCTTCTTCGGAACTGATGCTTGACGGAATCACGGAGTTCTTACGGGTCGGTACGGAAGCTTTGCGAGCTTCAGAAGCGGTCTCCCGCGCGGCTTCAGCAGCCCACGAGGCTGGGCGTCACTCGGCTTCACAGGTTGAAATTCTCGATGCCACGATAGAAGTAGGTGTGTCGGAAGTTGCTCGACTGCGGGAGGCGGCACGCGGGATCGAGGAGTTCACCGAGGTTATCACGTCGATTGCGAACCAAACCAATCTCCTGGCGCTGAATGCAACCATAGAAGCGGCAAGAACCGGTGTGCACGGAAAAGGGTTTGCTGTCGTCGCCGATGAAGTCCGCAAACTTGCCGAGCAGAGTGCGGTTGCCGCGAGGAATATGAGTCGGAGCGCACAAGACACGAACCGCGCTATAGAAAGAGCAGCCAAAGTGCTGGAAGACTTGCGGACACAGCTCACTCAACTATCCGAAATCTCCAAGCAGTGGACCGCCGAGTTGGCTGGGATCGTGTCCTCAGCTGGCGCAGCTCACGACGTTGGAGAACGTTTGGCGAGTTTGCCTCAGGATAGTCAGGGTGTGGCAGAGCGAGTCGGGATTACGCTCAAGACCGCCAGTGAGGCAGTGGAGAATTCGGTGAGTCAACTGGCGGAAATGGCTAACTCCGCAACTCGGCAGCTAGAGGTCGCAAGAACATTAGCCGAGGATGGAGATGCGATTTCTGCCCTTGCCAGGAACATGTCCGAGGCCACAAGCGGCATGATAAAACAAGCCTCACAAGAGGAGGATCCTGAAGTCAAAACGGCTCAATCCGCTGGCATGACGGATACGCCGGATACGGCCGATCGGCAGAAAAAGTACTGACACCCCAACCAAGATTTCTTAGATTGGTTTTCATGCCAACATCTATCCGTTGTTCCCGTAAGGCCATGTACGCGCTGTTCGCGTGCACGGCGCTAATATCGATACCATGTTTCGCTCAATCAGGAACCGCAGGCCAAGTCGAGCTGGGGGCCTTTGGAATTTCCGCGAAACACGGCGACACGCTTGCCCTCGATCGT
>JBDHHK010000036.1:0-26893 GCA_039589395.1 Gemmatimonadota bacterium | reverse complement strand
ATCGCAGCTTTGTGGGCTTCAGTCGTGATGTGAATCGCTCTTCGGAGAGCCGAGAGCTCAGCCTCATCTTTGACCACGCGCATGCTGTCAATCGTTGGAATGATGTTGACTGGACCAGTCCCGCTCGCGGCCCATCGCTCAACCAACGGATGCAGAGGGGCACCACGCCGCAGGACGGCAAAGAGAGGTCCCGAGCTCTGTCTAACGAGTTTCGCGACAGCTCCACTGACACTATCCGGCAGCAGCGCCCTTATATCGTCGATTCCTGTGAGCCTGGCGGCCTCCGGTCCGGGTCCCAGCTGTTTGCCGGTCCACTGTTCTGCCCGGGGATTTCGCGGGGGGAGGTATAGAATCGTCTGATCTGCTTCCTTCGAGGACGCCACGAGCACCAACCAAGCGTTTGGCGCTTCGAGGCCCGTGAAATAGAAGAAATAGTCATCCGGGCGGAAGTCCCGATCTTGCAGAACTAGTTGCTCCAGATCGAACTGGGTACCAGACCCTATTGTCACGACGCCGTCACCAATGCGATCGAATAGACTCGCTCTCCGTGTCCGGTGAGCCTCAGCCGCGATGGGCCGCCCGGCACCCGGCAACTCTGGTACTACTGCAGGCGGAGGCGTCTGAGCATTGAGTGGAGCGGATAACAGCAGCACGGCAATTACGTAGCGCAATTTGGAACCCTCCCGGGATTCGACAGTTCAATTCGGATTCTAGTACCTTGACGTAGCTCAGTCGAGGCCGTCAGACTTCAGGTAACTACAGCCTACTACACGAGAGCCATTATGACGGATCCTTCGGTCGTCGACGAAACAGTCGATCTGGAACACCTCCAGGCGCAGGTTGAGGAACTCGAGCGCGAGCGAAAGCTCCTCCTTGCCGTAATCGACATCCTTCAGGAAATCTCGGGCACGCTGCACTTTGTAGACATACTTCAGAAGATCACGAGCAGGTTGGGCGAGACCTTTGGGCTCGACCGTTGTTCGATCTTTTTGAGCGAGCGTGGTACAAAAAAGGCTCGCTTGGTTGCGTCATATGAAGATCCGGGAATACGGAACTACATAGTCGACCTGGATCGTTATCCGGAACTGAAGCGCGCGCTGGAGTCGTGCGAGACAGTGTATATCCCCGATGTGCAAATGGATCCCACGCTCAAACACGTGAAGGGGGTGCTAGAGGATCGTCGCGCTCAGACAATCACCGTCGTTCCGATCACGTGGCGCGGCACGTCCATCGGGGCAATCTTCCTGCGGACCTTCCGAGATGGGACTGCGTTCTCGGAAGCCGACGTCAGGTTTACACAGATGGTGGCCGGCTTGGCGGCAAAGATGCTTCGGAACGCCTACCGCTTTGAGCAGCTGATGGAGCAGCAATCGGATGCGTCGGAGGAGACGCGGCGGATGGACTTGGAGCGCACGGCACTAGTTGGTTTCCTCAGGCGACTCTTAGAAGCACATGCGAGCCGGGAAGGAGCGTGGGGCGAGGGGCTGCTGTCGAGAACATCCGCCGAAGAGCTCGACCGATTGGTTGATGTAGCAATCACGGTCGTTGAGGAGGAAGCGAAGAGCCGTTGAGGCTTGCGCTGTGTGGAAGGATGGACCTATGTTGCCTCGTCGCCAACACGACTAGATCCCAATGTCTACCAATCTGATGCTCGACGACAACATGCTCGGTGTAGGGAACCACGTCCTGCACAACCTGAGGCAAACACTAGCTCGTGATTTGGGTGATCGGGCCGCCGTTCACCTTCAAGAGGCTGGCTACGCAGCAGGTGAACAGGTATACGAGTGTTTTTTAGCGTGGCTCCCCGGTTTCACCGGGGTCGATGATCCGGCGAATTTGGATTCTTCAGCGTTGGGTGAGGTACTGTCCGCTTTTTTCGAGGCGCTGGGATGGGGCACGTTGACGATTGAACAGGCGGGCGAGGGTGCGCTGATGATTACGGCTCCCAATTGGGCCGAGTCCGAACCCGGTGGAAGTTCCCCGCAGCCGTCCTGTTATGTCTCCTCAGGCATATTGACGGACTTTTTGGCCCGTCTGTCATCTGTTCCGGTGGCTGTTATGGAAGTCGAATGCCGCACGAGAGCTGACCAACAGTGCAGGTTCATCGCCGGAGCTCCCGAGACGCTCGAGGCGATCTTCAACGCGCTAGCTAATGGAAAGAGTTACGACTCGGTATTGAGTAGCTAGAACCGCCGAAGATATACAGCCTACAATTCGAAAGGCACTCGTTGCCTCCCTCCTCCAGGTCCCTTATCTTGGGCTTGGCAATGGCATTCTGGAAATTTTTCAGGCGACGCACTGGCGCGAGCATCAAACCCCAGCGCCTTGATTATCTGAACGAGGCACTCGCGTTGGAGCGACAGGGTGATTTCGATGCCGCGCTCACATCCTACAGGCTGGCCCTCCGCGATCACCCCGACGATCTGCGAATTCTGCAAAATATGGCGATTGCCTTCACGAAGACCCACCGCCCCGACGATGCCATACGCTACTATCGCCGCGCACTCGAGATCGACGATACTCTCGCCGGTGCTCACTACGGCTTGGCATTTCTGCTCATGCGACGCGGGGAGACCCAGCAGGCGGCAGAACACCTTCGGTCTTTTCTTGCACGCCCGCCACGCGGACCCGACGCCGCCAAGTGGATAGAGCACGCCGAGACTGCTCTAGCGGACTTGAGCGTTCGGGAGGAGACCTGAAACACCCGATCTTTCTAGTCGTACTGTTAGCCGCGTGCACCGTAATCACCGGTGATCTCGGCAGAACCATCGCGATAGAAATCGAGGGTGAACTGGTCAAGCGTGTCGAAGAAGACGACACCATCACACTTTCCGCACGCGCTATTGATGCTGCAGGCGATACGGTCTCCGACGCCATTGTCATTTGGGAGCTGTTGGACGCCGACGCAGGTTTCGATCTCGATAGCCTCACCGGAGTCGTTCAAGCGACGTTCCCCGGCAGCGGTCGAGCTCGAGCGCGAGTCGAGGAGCTGCGGTCCGACACAATATCGATTCTGGTCACTGGTGCGCCCGACTCCATAGCGGCGGACGGGGATACGGTGGTCACGATGGCTTCGGATGCCGAAGAATCGCCGCCGCTCACCACAGTCTTGATCGATCTCACAACGGACTCGGCGGCTGCGCAACCACTGGCGGAAAAAGAGGTGAGTTACACGCTTGTTGACCCAGCTCCTGGCGCACCCGAGGCTTTGGGGTTCTTTCTGACGGTAAGCGACTCAGTGCCCGGACTCGACCCCCACGCCGTTGAGGTGACGACAGACGGAGCGAGTCAGGCATTCATTGTTTTGAAACGAGTGGCAGGCGCCGCGTTGCCAGACAGTGTATTCGTCGATGCTGTCGCATTAACAGCCGTTGGCGATACGGTTGCGGGATCTCCAGTGAAATTCGTAGTGGTAATCGGGAGCGTGCCGTAGTCTCCGTCTACACTTAGGCCGGAGGATTCAAGTGAGTGCACCAACCACTCTTACGCAGCTGTTTTTTGAGGCAATAGACAGGTTCTCCTCCAAAGGTGCCGCGCTACGATACAAGCATGGCGGTAAGTGGCACGACGTCACCCATCAAGAAGTCGCACGAAAGGTTCACCACGCTGCAGTTGGATTGTGGGAACTCGGCGTGGAACCAGGTGACAAGGTCGCAATCCTATCGACCAACCGTCCAGAATGGGCCATTGCAGACTATGCCTGCCTGACTGCCCGATGCGCAGATGTACCTATTTATCCAACCATTCCCGGCAACCAAGTCGCGTACATCCTGAAAGATTCAGGTGCAGTGGCGGCATTCGTTGCCGACCGCTCTCAATACCAGAAGATTGCCGAACACAGGCAAGAACTGCCTGACTTGAAGCAGATAATTTGTTTCGATGGACCGATTGAGGGTGAAGACGCAATCGCACTCCAGGAACTCTGCCAGCGCGGTGCGGCTGCTGAGGGGAACTATCCAGACTACAAGAAAGACGCCTGCGCGATCGGTGAGGACGAACTCGCCACGTTGATCTACACGTCTGGAACGACTGGCTCCCCCAAAGGTGTGATGACCACTCACCGCAACATCGCATCGAATGTGGAGGCGGCTCTTAAGGTCCTCGACATAGGCCCTGAAGACAGCGTCCTCTCACTTCTACCGCTATCTCACACATTTGAGCGAACGGCCGGCCATTACGTGATGTTCCACTCCGGAGCCACGATCACCTATGCCGAGAGCATCGATCAGGTCCCAGCGAACCTGTTGGAGGTTCGGCCGACTGTTGTGCTTTCCGTACCGCGCCTGTTCGAAAAGATTTATGCCAGGGTTTTGGAAAATGCCACGGCCGGTAGTGGCATTAAGCGACGGATCTTCTTCTGGTCCCGAAAAACTGCCGAGGCGTGGGCCGATTTGGCGCTCGCGGAAAAACCGATCCCTGGTGGACTGAGTTTCAAGAAGAAGATCTCCGATAAACTCGTGTTTTCGAAACTGAAGGCTCGAACGGGAGGGCGCATCCGCTTTTTCGTTTCGGGCGGTGCTCCACTCTACCCGGAGATCGCACGGTTCTTCTATGCTGCAGGGATTCCGATTCTCGAAGGATACGGTATTACTGAGACTTCTCCGGTGATCGCGGTCAACCCGTTGGGGGCTCCGCACATTGGCACCGTTGGCCCGGTGATACCAGGGGTAGAGGTGAAGATCGCATCCGACGGTGAGATTCTCGCCCGCGGACCAAACGTTATGGCTGGATATTTCAACAAGCCGGAAGCCACGCGCGAGGCTATCGACGAAGACGGGTGGTTTCACACCGGCGATATCGGCGAGTTCGATTCAGCCAACTACTTGAAGATCACCGACCGCAAGAAGGACATTATTGTCACCGCCGGAGGGAAGAACATCGCGCCGCAGCCAATTGAGAATTCCGTCAAGGCTAACAAATACGTGCTGAATGCGGTAATGGTAGGTGACAAGAGGAAATTCCCGCTGATCCTCGTCGTACCGAACGTGGACGGTCTAGAGCTCTGGGCAACTGAGCATTCGATACTGACAAATCCTGGTGAGTTCCTCCAACACCCCGATGTGGTTGCAAAGATCGAGACCGAGGTTATGGGTTGTTTCGGAGAACTCGCCAGCTATGAGGTTCCAAAGAAGGTTCTGATAATTGAGCGAGACTTTTCAATCGAAGCCGGTGAACTGACACCGACATTGAAGGTAAAACGCAAGGTTGTTGAGGAGAGATACAAGGACCAAATCGAGGCCATGTATCAGGAATAGGGGTCGGGTCAACTACTCACTCGATTTCTCTCCGACCCACATCCCGTCACCCACCGCAAGTTGCCGCACCCCGGCGGCGAACAGCTGGTCGAGGACGGCCACGAGGCGCCCACCTTCAGTTATCACCCTACTCGCATCATTCATCCATCGATTGCGTACGTATTCCCGGCCTACTAGGACACCACGAACCGCGTTATCTCTTAGCGGTATCATCTTCGGAGATCGCAGCAGGCTCAAGTTTTCTGTCTCACGCAGCTCCGGAGGTGGATTGACGCCGACGAAATGGACGTCAGATGTGTTCGCGGCAAGCTTTTCACCAAGCCTGGCACCAGATCCCACCAACACCGCAAAACCACCAGGACTACCAAGGTTCAAGAGGGCCTGCACGTTTTCCGCATTGGGCATTTCCTCAACCGTTAAGTCGTCTGAACGGCTGCCTGTGCCCAGAAGGGGATCTTCGCCAAAACCGACGATTCCATCGACAATTTGGTTTTCCAGCTTGCATACAGGACACCCGACCGTTCCGCGCACGACTCTCCTGCCGTCCATTTCATCGCCAGCGATGACACAAGGCATTGGCTCGTGGTCTTCGGGACACCGCAGCAATTCTGCTACTTCGATGAACATGGCACCTCATCCCAGTCAGTGACTCAGACGGTCCAACCCCCGCCGTGCACGAGTCTGAGAAACTCGTCCTTTGTATCCCCTGCCAAGAAACATCCCCTAAGTGAGCTAGTCACCGTTTTGGAGTGTTGCTTCTCGACTCCACGCATCATCATGCAGAGATGGCTCGCTTCAACGACCACGCCAACTCCACGCGGTTCGAGAACCCGCATGAGCGCATCCGCCACTTCGTCGGTGAGGCGTTCCTGTATCTGCAGTCGGTGGGCAAACACGTCAACAACCCTCGGAATCTTCGACAAGCCTATGATCTTGCCCTTTGGTATGTACGCAACGTGTGCCTTGCCGAAAAACGGCAACATGTGGTGTTCGCAAAGCGAATACACCTCGACATCGCGAACGAGTATCATGCTGTCGTGTGCTTCCTCGAACACTGCACCGTTGACAACGTCATCAACGCTCTTACGGTACCCACGCGTCAGCCTCTCAATGGCTAGCTCGACCCGACCGGGCGTTTTCAACAGTCCTTCGCGTTCGGGGTCCTCGCCCACATGCACCAACAGGCGACGCACGTATTCCTGAAAGGGAAACTCGTCCTCTGCGCTTTCGACAGCGCGAATATGTCTGGCCTCAATCGCCGGTTTTGGGCCTCTGGCCATCTGGTGTGAACGTGCCACCATTCATCTCCGATTCGGATTTCGGCGCTCGGCCGTGGCATGCATGCAGCAGTCTGTGCCAATCAGAAAGCCTATTCTGACAGGTGAAGCGCGTCAAGCCACTGCATAGAATGGAAATGCGCGCCGTTGGGCGCGCATGGTAGTGTCAGAACGGAGCGAAGAGTTTTATTGAAGCCCGATTCAGTAAGGCCCGTGCCCTAGCCACTAATTTTGTCGTCCCCGCTCATGGGCCTGACATAGAAAGTAGCAAATGGTCACGTTATCGAGCTTGTTGGCTCAATAAATGGCTCCTCGCCCCGCATTTATATTGCTAATCTAGTGGACGGATCGAACTACCGTCAAGGAATGAACCTCTGCGAGAGGATTGACATGAACCTGTATGGAGTAGCAGCGACCCTCTGCTTTGTGGTCTGGGTTATGCTGGCGTTCGTGTTGGCCCTGCCAACTGGGTGGGTGCACATCCCGCTGATTCTCGGAGTTTTTCTCATCGTCAAAGCAATCGTCGACAGCAAACGAGAGTAGTCAAATCTCCCAGTTGGAAAAGAGCAGCTCCCCTGAGGGCAACTGAGCCTCTGGATATCCGTGAAGCGTCATCCTCAGATCGGTCCAGCGAATCGAAAATCCATGCTCCACCAACCACTGAAACGCGTCCGAAAATGCGCTTTGGCATCGAATGGCGACTCGCGGAATCCCCATATCTACAGAACACTGTTCAACTGCGACCACGAGATGCGCGAATGACTCTGGTGAGTCCGCGAACACCTTGAGTAGTCTTAGCTCATCGCTCTGCCCTTCACCCGTGAGCGGAGCCGAGTGCCAAAGTGCAAATCCCTTCACGTGGCCGTCCCGCTCGAACACTACGGTGTCACCTATCTCCAGTTCGTGCGTGAGCGCAAACTCGCGCGTGAAATCATAACTCGGAGCTGACTCGTTCAATCGTTCTTTACACCGTTCCATCAGGGCGATTCGTTGGTTTTCCCGGAGGTCACCCAGGCACACCAGATTCTCCGTCACATCCTTCCGTTCGACATCGATCGTCATCGTGATAGTGAGATTCTGCGGCACAAACCCCAGTTTCCCGTAGAACCCGATGTTCTCAACAGTGCGCGGCATGGTCTCGAGGCCAATGGTGCTCACGCCCTCGGACTGGAGCCACTCCGTCGCTGCACCTACTATCACCTTCCCGATACCTCCAGACTGGCGGTCCGGCCGAACAGCCAACGGACCCATCCAGCCTTCAACCCCAGAATTGTGCGCGATGTTGAATGCAACCAAGTCGTCACGCTCATCGAACCATAGCATCGCACCGCTGCCGGCATCTTGAATGGCGTACCGCCAGATCTGCCGATTCAGCTTTGGCACGCGCACTCCGGAGAGACCGTCTCTCCGATATCGATCCGTGAAAGAATCGGAAAAAAGTGAGTTCAGAGCTTCGAGATCTGAATCGGTGGGAGTTCTGGGACCCCGTATGCTCCTTGCAGTAACACTCATATTGACTATCCCAATGCGGCTCTGTCTTCTGTCACCGTTGCAGCACCTTGATCCTGGTCATAGCTCACCCGCAGTACTCGATCCACACCGTCCACAACTGTCTCAATGTGGGTTATCAACACCACCTGAGGGAACCGCCCTCCCAACTTGTGCAGCAGGTCCACTACCAGACCGCGTCTGTTCTCATCCAGACTTCCAAAGATCTCGTCGAGTACCAATAGCGACAAAGGCTGGCCCGCACGCTCAGCAACCATCTGTCCAATCGCGAGGCGCAAAACGAGGTTGACCAGATCTTCTTCGCCACCTGACACCACCAACTTCGGCACTCCATCTTCGACTATGAGGCTTCGATACTGCTCATCGAGTTCCAGTTGCCCGTACCGCCCGTCGGTGAGATCCGACAGGAAGACTGATGCTCTGTCCGCAATTTCAGGTCGCATTGACGCGTTCAATTCAGCGCGCAAGTCCTGTAATGCCCAATCCAGCTCATCGTGCAAGCGTATGTCCCGCCTGACTACAAGAGCGCTGTTGGCTCGCTCCCGGCGGTCACTTATCCGCTGTTCTGCCAGCTCGAGGGCGTGGGCGGCCGCTCGCTGATCGGCCTCCGCCGAGGCCATATCGATTTGCGCTTCGCGCGCAGCGGCCTCAGCTAGTTCATATTCTGTGCGCGCCGCAGCAAACGCTTCCTCACTATAACCTAGGTCGGCCATCGTCGTCTTGAGGCGTTCTAGTCTCGCTTCACGATTGGAGAGCATCTTCTCCGCAGCTTCTGCATCAGCAACCAGGAGTTCGGCACGCTCAGCTGTTACCTGTAACTCGATGCCCCGCCTCTTCACCGGCTCCAAGACTCGCAGTGCCGCTCGCACTTCATCATGGCGTTCAGCGTCGTACGCTTCTGGAAGATCATCCATCTCACCGGAAAGCTCGCTCAACCGCGACGCAAGGCGCTCGAGTTCTGCTCCAGCATGTGAACGTTCCTTCGACCGGTCGTCGCATCGCGCCACCTCCTGGAGTGCGGTCTCCACGCGGCCGGCGACGTCCACCGTACACTGTTTCGCCAGCTTGACATCTTCAGGTTCCTCCGCCAGCTGATCGACACGTCGTCCAAAATACTTGCCGTCAATTTCGATTTCCTCAAGCTGACGATCCAATGCCTCGAGCGCCGTGTCGTGATGGGTGCCGAGTGGCCGTTTACACGTCGGACAGATGCCGTCCGGCCCGGCACCGACAACACCCTCACGGTGTTTCTGGAGATCGCGGTACTGGTCACGGAGCGATTGGCGTTTGGTTTCGGCATCTTGCTTGTCTCGAATCCAGCCAGTTCGTGCCTTTTCCTCATCCTCCTCTGCTTTTCTGTGCTCTTCACGAACTAGATCCAGAGCCTCCTCTGCCTCTAACACGGCACGCTCGGTGTCTCCAAGCTCTTCCAATCGCCGCAGCAGGCGTTCACGTTGCTCTCGAACCTCACTCACCTGGCCGGAGAGTGCACGGCGGCGTCCAGCTGCCTGAGCTTCCCGCTCGAGGCGTTCGAGCTCGTCCGCGAGTGGAACCACCTTTGCGAGTTCTGGCTCAATTGCTTGAAGTTGAGTTCTGGCGTCGAGTGCCTCCGCAAGTTCTTTGTCGAGGCGTTCGAAGTCTTTCCTCGCTTCCTGCACATCGCGCTCGGCTACCCGCAGTTCACTGTCCAACGACAGCACCGACTCGCGCACTTTGACCATTTCAGTCCACGCCGGCCCTTTGGCTTCGAACAAACGCTTTGCGACTTCATAGGCTTGACTCACGGTTGCCGCTCGGTATGCCGCTTCCGTAGACCGTTGGCGCGCCTGCTCGAGATCGCTCTGAAGCTCTTCCTCGTTTGCGAGACCCTGCTCCAACCCGGCAAGCTCCCCTCGCCTCCGCGTGCGGACTTCGCGTAGCTTGTCCTGCCCCAACTTGAGCTTGTCGTACCCGAGTATTTTGGAAAGAAATCTGGACCTGTCTGCGGATCCCATCGCACCCATCACGGCGAGTTCCTTTTGTCCCGTGAAGTAGGTGTTGAAGAACTCCTCGCGGGACAGCCCTAGCACCCTCGTGATGCGCCCGCTGACCTCTTGCTGGCTGTCCGCTATCGGCTGCGGCTGGCGATCCTGAAACAGCTCTGCTTTGTATAGCCCTCTGGATACACGGAACTCGTGTGCTCCGAGCCCGAAATCGACCTCGACGCGCACTTGAGACCTTCCGGCTGCACGATGCCGGCGGAGGGTATCTCTGCTACCGCGGGCTGCGGGATTGCCGTAGAATGCCCAAGCGATAGCCTCGAGAAGGGTGGTCTTTCCAGCTCCGTTCGGACCTACGATGGCCGTAATGCCCGGTCCAAATTCGATCTCTGTCTCCGAATGCTGGCGGAAGTTGACGAGCTTTATCCGATGGAGCTGCACCTATTTCTCCAACAAATCCCGCTCAACTTCATCCATATACTTTAGACCGAGCTGAAGCAGCTGGCTACGATCGACATCGTCAGTGAGTGGCCGACGCACCAAATAATCCTCAACGAGTTCTGTGAGCGTCTGTCTCCTGCCCGGAGCACCAACCCCCACCCTTCTGTCGTTGACGGGCCGCCTGATATCGAGATTGTAGTGGAGTGCCTCGGACTTGATTTCTCTAATGCGGGTGTGGTCTAGATCTCGAACCACCGGTCTCGGAACGTCAAGCACCAGTTGTCTGACAACCTCGTCTTTGACCCCGCCCGGAACTTGCTGAATCCGTTCCGAAATCAAGCGGTCCAGTTCTGCTGCTCCCAGGCCATCACCGTTGATCGGGTCCAAATCGAGCACGCGCCGCTCCTGGGCTACCGGCCGAAACTCCACCTTTAGGCTCTCACCAATGTCTACCAGCAGCCAGCCCTTTTCACCTCGTCTTCCCTCGGCCTCTTCGTCGATCAACTCTCCCCAAGGGTTAGTACTCACGTAGTCGAGCGACCCGGAATACCAAGCGTTTGTCGCAACCGCACGTGCGACGTGGTAGTGCCCCAGGGCAACGTAATCCCACTGCTCCGCGTGCAGAACGTTGGGATCGATTATGACACCACCATAATCGAGGACCGTACTACCTCTGTCCAGAATTCCGGCGATTTCTCCGTGCATCACCAGCACATTGCGCACCGCATCGTCAGGTGGCGTTGGGATCGCATCCGGTTCCGAGCCTAGGGCTGTGTGAGGAACGCAGACGACGCGCAGTTTCAGCTCCTCGAAGACAAACTCTTTTGTCTCGAGAGCAGCGACAAAAACGCTATCGATGGCCTCGAACAACTTCAGAATCGTGCCCGTTTCGATAGACCTGGGGGTGTCGTGGTTCCCTGCAATGACCACTACAGGTGAGTCCGGCAGCTCGGATCGCAGCCGCCGAAGTTGTCTAAACGCATGTAGAATTGCGGGATTGGTGGGCCTTACGGAATGGAACAGATCGCCAGCAATCACAACAACGTCAGGCTTGGCCGCCACGATGTTCCCAACGGCTCTCTCGAACACACGAGCAACATCAGCCTCCCGCTGATTTATACCGTTAGCTGCCTGACGGTGATATTGCCGGCACCCGAGATGCACGTCGCCTATATGAGCAAGCTTCACAGCGCTAGGGTTGCACCCGGAATCGCGTTGTTACGTACAACGTCAATTCTGGTTCAAGGCGTTCTATTGTCGGAGTAGCCGATGGTCGGCTCCTCGAGATTTCCATCGTCACTCGGTTTGCTCCTGACACGAAGCCCTTCCATCCGCTCGACCAAACCAGCTGCCCCTCCAGCTCCGAAGAGACGGCTAGTTCCGCCGCTGCGAGGGCGCGAAGGTCGGCATCAGATGTAGGACGTATATAGCCTGAGACTGTGAAGTACCCAAGCGTATCCTGCGTTCTCTGAACCGTGCTGTCTAGTGTGATCCGCGTCGAGAATGTCATTGAGGGTAGCTCGCCAACCTCGGTTGGCACGGAAGCGGCAACTCGTTCGGGCAATCTGGAATCGACCAACCAGGCTCCGCCAATCCGTACTGCCTGCTCCGGTAGAGTCAAGTCAGGGACTCCAGTCAGAATGTCCAGCAGACCGGTGACCTCGGGTATGCGCGAACCTGATTGCCGCCCGTGAACGAACAGTTGGCTGTCAACTCTCGCCTGGGCCCACACCGAATCTGCACCGGGGACCTCGAACTCCCGCCAGGCACCTCCCTCGGAGCGAACTCGTGCTCGCACCGAATCGTAGGCCAGGTGCATTACGGTTCCTCCTTCCGCGAGCTCGAGCGCAGTGGACCGCATCGAACCGAGATCTGCCGTCTCGATCGCATTACCGTCAGCCGTCTCGATCCGCGCGACGGTTTGAAACAACGTATGTACGGTTACGTCGCGCAGGGGATCGTATCGAAGCAGAAGCTGATCCTGCCCCACGAGAACGGATGGAGACAGCTGTGCGCAGAAAAGCGCAAAGATCATTTGCCTTCTATTCAAGTTAGTCTCCACTTATCCAAGAGCATCCGAAAGAGTCCAAACACGAGTTGTGGGTTGGCGTTTGCACGGACTACCATCCGGTCGCGGAGGCTAAAATCGGCAACTCGGCTCTCAACTGAAACCACCGACAAGCGCTGTGGTCATCTCGCAAATCCGATCTAGTGCGCTCAACAACTCTTTTTCTGGAACTGCATATGTGAGCCGCGCCCAGCCCTCGACGCCGAAATCATCCCCTGGTACCAACAAGACTCCCTTTTCCGTCAACAGACGCTCACAGTAGGATCTGGCAGAATCGACACAGTCGCCGTAGCAGCCGTCGATCCTGAAGAACAAATGCAATCCGCCGAGCGGATCTACGAACTCTATGCCCGGCATGTACTGACGAAAACGTGTTACGACGAGATCACGATGACGACGAACCTCCTCTACCCTCCGCTCCACTTCGATTTCGACTCGCTCGTCGGAGTACGCCACCACACATGCCCACTGTGCGGGGAAGGCGGCTCCGCCCGTCACGTGAGACTGCAACGCTGCCATCGACTTAGCGACGGCGTGTGGCGCCAACGAAAATCCCAGGCGCCATCCACCGAATGCATACGCCTTGCTTGGCCCACCAACCACCACCACGCGCTCAAGCAACTCGTCCTGCAAGTCGAGCACTGAAGGTGCGGCACCAGACCCAAAATGGATGCGACGGCAGACCTCGTCGACAATCACCCAGCAGCCCCGTTCCAACGCCCACTCAACGATGGCCTTTAGTTCGGCCTTAGTATACACCGCACCCGTCGGATTGACCGGCGTGCAGAGGACAACGCCAGCAGTATCTGGAGTTGCCGCGCGATTGAGCTGATCTACACCCACCTTGAAACTCCATTCGATGTCGCCTGCTACCGGTACCGGTTTGGCGCGAGACAGACGCACGGCCTGGGGTATGGAGTGCCAAGTGGGACTAGGAACGAGAACCTCGTCGGACGAGTCGAATAGTGAGAAGCAAGCTTCGAACACAGACTGTCTGGCACCGTTCGATATGACGATGTTGTCCGCATTCACCGGACGTCCACGAGAGAGCAATGACAGGTGCCTGGCGATAGCCACTCGAAGATCCAGGAGTCCTGCGTCGGGGGCGTATCCAGGTCTTCCCTGCTGCATGGCTCGCTGAGCGGCTTCGGCCACGAGCCTGGGCATCTCCATTTGGGGCTCATCGAACGCCAGGTCAAGCAGATCCTCTCCAGCCGCTCGGCGCCTCCGCCCCTCCTGCCGCATTGCTGATTGGGCTGACGTTTTCAAGCCAGCGATGTTCCTCGAGAGGTTGAGTTTCGCTTCAGCCGGGTCGGTGGTCACGGGCGCAACACTCCGTAGCGCTTGAGGATTTCTAGTGTCGGTTCGATGGGCAACGCCTCGGCGGTTCCGCGATGCCCACTTACCGTTGTGGCCATGAAGAGCGAGTTGTAGATCGCCTCTTCAGTTGCCTCGATTGCCGCATGGAACAGAGGACTCATATTGCCATTGGGTACCGGGCTGGCAGCAGCTAGTCGAGTCACAGGCACCGTGCTGAACGAAATGACAAAGTCTCCTGAACGGTTTGTCATCGAGCTGCCAGTTCGAGCCAGCCCTGCCAGCGCACGACGCGCGAGCCGGGTGAGGTTGCGGCTGCCGACCGGTGCGTCCGTAGCCACAACCATCATTATGGAACCATCTCCGACGTCCTCCTCACCCCATTCAACTGCCGCATCCATGACTTCGGTGTCACCGCGTTCCAATTGGCGCCTGAGAAAGTACCTGCCCAACTCACGGCCAACCGGCGCGCCCGCAATCGTCAGCACGCCGCCAAAGTTCGACTGAACAAGTACACCGACTGTCCAGCCGCCAAGCTCTTCGGGCAGCTTCCTGCTGGAAGTACCGATACCGCCCTTCCATCCAAAAGCCTGAGTTCCGCGACCAGCACCGACGCTACCCTGGTCGACCGTTCCGGTTCGAGCTTCAGCGATTGCGTGTAAAACGTCAGCTTCAGTTATTGGACGCAGGCGAATGTGATTCAAGGTCCCATCGTTGGTCTCACCGACAACGGGATTCGCCGAACGCACATTCTCATTCCCGGGCAGGTTGAGCAGGTACGTCAAAACGGCGTCGGCTGCGCGCGGTACACAGAGAGTGCAAGTGAGGATCACGGGCGACTCCAGCTCTCCGAGTTCCTGCACCTGCGTTGAACCCGCAAGCTTTCCAAAGGCGTTCCCGATCGCCACGGCCGCAGGAACTTTCTCCTGGTAGATGTTGCCACCATGGGGGATGATGGCTGTCACGCCGGTGTTGATCGAGTCCCCGCTCACAATCGTCTTCTGCCCAACCAAAACCCCGTCGACATCGGTGATCGCGTTGAGCGGACCAGGCGGAAGGATTCCGGTGATCACTCCCAGTTCTCTAGCGGTAGCTCGATCTTGAGCGTTCAGCTGCTCTTCTGGCAATAGCACCATAATTCCGACTAGATTGGCCAGTATAAGCAACAGGTGGGTTATGGCTGGCGTCCGTGTAGGAATCGTGCGTTTCGTGCAAGTTGAATCCGTCATGTGTAGCTCCATTTCGACCCAGATATCCTGGACGGCGGTCCGGATCTACCCAACAGCTCACCCGTCAAAACAATCTACTGGTTGCGGTACGCCCCCGCGCAAGCTAGCATCCCCAACAACGCGAGCGAATCGCTGGCGACTATTTGACAATCGAGGGTACCGTGTCTTGGGAATTTGCGCCGAATTTCGACGCGGCTTTTCGTGCCGCTCTTTCAACTGGAAGAAATCTCATCTACGTCTGCCCGCCAGCTTGGTGGACCGTAATGCCGCTGCTCGCAGAGCTACCGCCTGCGACTTCACCCGGGACCCGCAACCTCGTTCTCATCCCCGATGCTGTTGGACTCCGAGAATGCGCCGCCCATCTCGAAATGGAGGAGCACCTCCGACCTGTTCATGCAGCTACCGGACTGACCAGGACCGGTCGACTCCTCGGCTCAGCAGGAATCAGAACATTGGTATGTACACCAACGGACCTCCTCAGGTTGTTATCCCGGTCAGCGATAGACTTGGGCTCTGTTGAGAGAATCGTCTTGGGCTGGCCAGAGTTGCTCACCGACCACCCAGAACTCGACGCGCTCGACACGATTCTTGGAGAGGGACGGGAAGCACAGCGCATAGTTATCACAATCGATCCCTCAGCAAACACGGAGTTCCTGGAACGCCATGCCCGCAGAGCACCGATTGCTACCGCCGCACCGCCCGTTCAAACGATTTTCGGTTCAGCTAGATACGCCGTGACGGATTTCTCGCGCACATCTGATTCGGTGAACACAGCTTTAGACATTCTGAATCCTGGAACAGCATTGATTTGGGATCCGACATCCACGGGAATCCGATTCGGCAGCCAGAGGGTCAGCCAGCAAGGGGTGGTCGTCAGTGCGGACCCTGAGGAGGTTCCCTGCGATCTGGCCATCGCATTGGGATTGCCGACTCAGGATGTGTTCGTGAGACTTCAGGACAACTCCCGCAACGTGTTGCTGATGATCCGACCATTCCAGGTACCGTTCGTGCGTTCTTTGGTGGCAACTGCGCGTCCGCTTCGGCTCCCATCTGAGACCGACAGGGCTCACGACCGGTCACACAGGTTAAGACAAGAAATCCGCGGTGACATTGAACGACAATCGCTGACAGATAGCTATCTCGCCATCTCATCTCTTTTCGACGAATACGACCCGGCTACCGTAGCTGCGGCGCTCGCCTCGAGATTGTCGCTACCTGACGCACCTGAAGGCCAACCGGCAGACGTCCCGACTTGGATCCGGATTCGGGTTGAAGCGGGGAAACGCCATCGGATTCGCACTGGGGATTTGGTTGGTGCTCTTCTGAATGCGGTTGAGATACCCAAACACCGCGTCGGCAAGGTGGATGTGCGCGACGGATACTCTCTGGTGGAGATTAGGGCGGAAGCTGCCGACAAGGCCGTGAAGGGCCTCAACGGTCTAGTGTTGCGCGGCAACAAGCTGACGGCTCGACCCGATCGTCATTGAAGCCAGTCGAGCCGCCGAGCTTTTGATTCGGTTGTACGACCCCGGAAAACTAGCTGTTGACTCCGTCTTTCAGGGCCTGGCCTGCCTTGAACGCCGGCACCTTAGCGGCAGCGATCTGAAGTGCCTGACCAGTCCTCGGATCACGGCCGGTGCGAGCCGCTCGATCACGCACAACGAAACTACCGAAGCCAGTAATCTGGACTTTGCCGCCGCCCTTGAGTTCGGAGGCTATGATCCCGCCCGATCCGAACAACGCGTCAATCGCACGAGTAGCGTCTGCTTTCGACAAGCCCGCCGCAGAGGCAAGAGCGTCCTGCATGTCTGTCTTGTTCACCGTACCCCCAGTCTCCGGGTGAAGCGTTCTCGAATCCCCGCGCCCGATCAACGTGCGTGGGGCGATATTACATCCTACCAACAAGTAGTATCCAAACGCCGCTCCCGCAAGCGTCTTGATTCTAGCGCAGGCCGGCGATAACCTGATTCTTCGCTCTGATTGGAAGGAAACCCCTGTGTCAGACGTGCTTCCCGTCGGACGGATCGAAGTGATCGCCGGCGTAATGTTCAGCGGAAAAACCGAGGAACTGATTCGGCGCGTCCGCCGTGCCGTCATTGCCCGGAGGAACGTCCAGGTGTTCAAGTCCCACTTGGATGACAGGTACACAACAAAACACTCGGTTACCACACATGACGGTCTCACCGTGGAAGCTCAGCCGGTGGATTCCGCCGCGGAGATCATGCGGTTGCTTCGACCGTCCACTCAAGTCGCAGCGATTGACGAGGTGCAGTTTCTCGACGGGGCGATTGTCGCGGTCACAACGACGCTCGCCGACCGTGGTGTACGAGTTGTGGCCGCCGGAACCGATACCGATTTTCGCGGGGAACCGTTCGGGGCCATGCCAGCCCTGATGGCAGTTGCAGAAACCGTCGCCAAACTCCACGCCGTGTGCGTTAATTGCGGGGCACCGGCGTGCAGGAACCAGCGGCTAATCGATGGAAAACCTGCACACTATGATTCTCCCACCATCATGGTGGGAGGACGCGAAAGATATGAAGCCCGCTGCCGAGCATGCCATGAGGTACCGCGAGAGGATGACCTGCAGACCACGCTTTTATAATGCACCATGGCGGAGCCGCAAAGTCTATGGTCGGAGCCCAAGCCTGCCGCCCTACAGACCCACCGCCCTACCGCCATGTTAAACGTCGCCCTCACCGGCAATGTTGCGTCTGGCAAGTCCACGGTGGCCCAGTGGTTTGCTCGTTGCGGTGCTACGGTGATCGACTCCGATGCGCTGGTTGTCGAAGCACAGCAACCCGGGTCCGATACTCTGGCGGCGTTGGCGCACCAGTTTGGCGAGTCAATAATCTCGCCAGACGGTACGTTAGATCGAGCGACGTTACGACGTTTGGTGTTCTTTGACCAAAAGGCCAGAGCCAGGCTCAACGCGATCGTGCATCCCGTTGTCAAGGCGCGAAGAGAAGCTCTGATTGCCGAGGCGCGCCGTCGGGGCGATCAGATACTCATTAGCGACATACCGCTCCTGTTCGAGGTATTGGATCCCACCAGCTTCGACATGGTCGTTCTGGTAGAATCGCCCAACTCCATTCGACGTAAGCGTTTGCTGGACAGGGGGCTGAATCGGGAAGAAGCAGAACAGCTAATGGCATCGCAGATTCCATCCGAACAGAAACGCTCACTGGCAGACATCGTGATAGAGAATCATGGATCACTCAGAGATCTCGAGGACGCGGCAATGGAGGCGTGGAGGGTGATCTCGGCACGGGCCGAGACATAGTATCTTGACCGCCCGTCCAGACTGAGAGAGCAAAGACCCACGGTCATGAGTTCCGCAGCCATTTCCCTCCGGGAACGTCGGGCGGTTGACAGCCACCGTATCCCCGAATAACCTAAGCCTCGCGAACCATATTCTTAGGAAGACGTACAGATGCCAAATATCCCAGAAGATTTGTATTACACCGACGAGCACGAATATGTCAG
The DNA here is from genome assembly GCA_039589395.1 of Gemmatimonadota bacterium. GTDB lineage: Bacteria > Gemmatimonadota > Gemmatimonadetes > Gemmatimonadales > GWC2-71-9 > JBDGYW01. The sequence continues at coordinate 8,335 of JBDHHK010000036.1, read as the reverse complement.
GCCGGAGGACGACAACGTTGTGGTCGTCGGAATAACCGACTACGCGCAGGGAGAACTGGGCGACGTCGTGTTCGTCGAACTTCCGGAAATCGGAGCCGAATATCAGAAGATGGATGCGTTCGGCACAATTGAGGCGGTCAAGGCCGTCAGCGAGCTCTTCAGCCCGCTAGGGGGCGAGATCGTTGACGTCAACACAGACCTGGATGACAACCCAGGCTTGGTCAATGAGGATCCCTACGGTGCGGGGTGGATGATTAAGCTTCGCATTGAAAACCCCTCGGACCTGGACCAGCTCCTGACAGCGCCTCACTACGCCGAACATATCGGCGAGTAGCGTTCCCGCTGCGCGCCGTCATCCGACCATAGGTATCTAACGCCCTGGTGGTTGCCGGGGCGTTTGTGTAAAGGATCGCTCCAAATGTCAGCCACACTTCCACACACAGATTTCGAACAGTTCATCGATCGCCACCTTGGACCGCGCGACGATGACGTGCAATCAATGCTCGAGACGCTCGGGTACGACTCTCTCGATTCGCTGATGGACGCAGTTGTCCCTGAAGACATCCGTAGGGACCAGCCATTGAACCTCCCGCCTCCAAAGACGGAACCGGAAGCCCTCGGCGAACTATGCGAGATAGCGTCAGGAAACCAGCTCTATAGATCCTATATCGGGATGGGATACTCGAACTGTTTCACGCCGAACGTAATCCTGCGAAACCTTCTCGAGAATCCAGGGTGGTACACGGCGTACACACCCTATCAACCAGAGATCGCTCAGGGACGGCTCGAGGCGCTATTGAACTACCAGACAATGGTCTCTGACCTGACTGGCCTGGATGTCGCGAACGCTTCATTACTTGACGAAGGAACTGCTGCCGCCGAGGCGATGGCACTCACAATTGCCGCAGCTAAGCGGGTAGATGACCCGGTTTTTCTAGTAGATGAGAACTGTCACCCTCAGACTATTGCGGTGATCAAGACTCGCGCCGAAGTCAGGGGAGTCGAAATAAGGGTCAGTGAGGCCGCGTCGTTCAAATTCGAAGCTGGCGTGGTGGGTGTACTTGTGCAGTACCCGGCAACCCTCGGAAACATCGAGGACTACCGCGAACTCTGTGCCAATGCTCATGAAGCCGGCGCAATGGTGACGATAGCCACTGACCTGCTGGCGTTGACTATGCTGACCCCTCCGGGTGAGATCGGCGCAGACATCGCCGTCGGCAACTCCCAGAGGTTTGGAGTTCCGTTCGGGTATGGCGGCCCGCACGCGGCGTTCTTCGCCACATCCGAACCCAACAAGCGCCTCATGCCGGGACGGCTAATCGGAATCTCGAAGGATAGTGGCGGCAAGCCAGCACTGAGAATGGCGTTGCAGACCAGGGAGCAGCATATCCGCCGCGATAAGGCTACGAGCAACATCTGCACATCGCAGGTGCTATTGGCCGTGATTGCTGGGATGTACGCCGTCTATCACGGCCCCGCCGGTCTACTTCGGATTGCCAATCGTGTGCATGCCATGACCAACACGTTGGCTGAAGGGCTGCGCAGGCTCGGTTGCACGATCGTCCACAACTCTTACTTCGATACACTCTGCGTCGAGGCCGATGCTACGCGCGTTGTAGGCGTGATTTCCGCTGCAGCAGACCGGAGAATCAATCTGCGGAAAGTGTCCGAAACGCGGCTCGGAGTATCGCTCGATGAAACCACCAAACTGAGCGACTTGGCCGACTTGTTTGCGTCGTTTGCACTCGACGAGAAGGTGCCCTTCGATGTGAACGAACTCGCTGAGGAAACGAAGGACGACCTGGCCATACCTCCAACTCTGAAACGGACCTCACCTTACCTGACGCATCAGGTGTTCAACAGGTATCACGCCGAGATGGAGATGATGCGCTATCTGAACAAACTCGAGAAGCGCGATCTTTCCCTGACCTCGGCCATGATCCCACTCGGTTCGTGCACGATGAAACTGAACGCTGCCGTGGAGATGATTCCGATCACCTGGATGAGTTTCGCGAGCCTGCATCCCTTTGCGCCACAAGACCAAGCGAAGGGGTATCGCGTTTTGATGAAGCAGCTAGAGGAGCAGCTCGAAGAAGCAACGGGGCTCCCACACACCTCGCTGCAACCGAATGCGGGCGCGCAGGGTGAGTTTGCGGGGCTACTCGTCATCAGGGCATATCAGAGGGCCCGCGGCGAAACGCAGCGGACTACATGCCTGATCCCGAAATCTGCGCACGGGACGAATCCCGCGAGCGCGGTAATGGCCGGCATGAAGGTTGTCACGGTGAATACCGACGATCATGGTAACGTGGATCTCGAGGATTTGCGCGACAACGCGGAAAAACACTCAGATACACTTTCCGCGCTGATGATCACATACCCATCTACGCACGGTGTATTCGAGACAGCAATTCGAGAGATATGTGAAATCACGCACCAGCATGGTGGGCAGGTCTACCTGGACGGCGCAAACATGAATGCCCAGGTTGGGCTCTGCAGGCCCGGTGATTACGGCGCAGATGTGGTGCACGTGAATCTCCACAAGACATTCGCGATACCGCATGGCGGTGGCGGACCAGGAATGGGGCCGATCTGCGCGGCCGAACACCTGGGTTCATTCCTCCCGGATCATCCTGTAATTCCGCTAGGACATGACCAGTCATGCGGAACGGTCTCCGCCGCACCTTGGGGTAGCGCGTCCATTCTACCGATTTCCTGGACCTACTTCGCTCTCACCGGCGCTGAAGGCCAAGCGAAGGCAACCAAGGTCGCAATCTTGAGCGCGAACTACGTCGCGAAAAAGTTGGAAGGTGCTTTCCCTCTGCTGTATTCCGGCAGCAATGGGCTGATCGGCCACGAATGTATCCTCGACCCGAGGCCATTCAAGGCGGCTAGCGGAGTTGATGCCGAAGACATCGCAAAGCGGCTGATGGACTATGGATTCCACGCCCCGACCCTTTCGTTCCCGGTTCCTGGTACGCTCATGGTGGAACCTACGGAAAGTGAATCGAAAGAGGAGCTAGACAGGTTCTGCGAAGCAATGCTTTCTATTCGGGAGGAGATCCGCGAGATCGAAGAAGGGAAAGCCGACAAGGCTGACAACCTGTTGAAGAACGCACCGCACACCATGCAGGTGGTAGCCGCAGATGAGTGGAGCCATCCGTATTCGCGTGAACGTGCCGCATTTCCGACAGCGGAGACTCGGGACCACAAGAGTTGGCCAACCGTTGGGCGGGTTGAAGGCGCTTACGGCGACAGGCACTTCATCTGCACGTGCCAGTCGTGGGATCCGGCCTCATACGAGGCTGAAACCGACGGAGCCTAATCGCTCGTGCGCTGGTCCCTGATGGTCGAGCCGACGGGGCGCCCAGGAAGCGAAAACATGAGCATCGACTACTCCCTTCTGTGCCGCGCGCAGGAGGGAGAGGCGTTTCTGCGGCTCTATCGCTGGCACCCGCCCTGCCTCTCTTTCGGCCGCAACGAGCCCGCCACCAAACGGTACGACGTTGCAGAAATAGAGAGAAGAGGCATCGACACCGTGCGGCGTCCAACGGGGGGACGGGCAGTGTGGCACGATGCGGAATTGACGTACTCGGTTGCCGCACCAAACACCACGTTTGGCACCCTGGCTGAATCGTACAATATTATCCACGCCACGTTGGCGGCGGCTTTGCGGCGTATCGGTGTTGCTGCAGACCTGGCTCGACCGAAACCAGCAGGTACAACCACGCTGTCGGGGGGGGCTTGTTTCGCTGCTCCGGTTGGTGGTGAGATAATCGCTGCGGGAAAGAAGCTGGTTGGCAGTGCCCAAGTTCGAGAAAACGACGCATTCGTTCAACATGGCTCGGTGTTGCTGCATGATGGCCAGGATATCGTAACTCAGGTGACAGCGGGTGAGCCGGTTTGGCCGATCTCGACATCGATCTCGGCGATCCTTGGACGGACTGTCGAGTTCGGTGAGGTTGCTGAAGCAATTGTCAGGGAGACTCGGGAGTCATGGTCGGGCACGTGGATAGAGCAAGGGCTTCCATGTTCCGCATCAGAACACACCAAGTTTGCCGACAAGGAATGGACTTGGCGCAGGTGACTCACTTCCGTTGGAGACGTTGGGCATGAAACGGTCATCGAGATTTGTGGTTATACCCGCTGCGACGATTTTGGTCGCGGGATTCTCGAGTTGTACTCCTGAGTATTCTTGCGAAAGTGGCTGGTGTGGAACCATGGTCGTTGCGAGCGCAGCTGTCCAGTCGCTACTAGTGCTGACGCAGCCACTCGACGTGGACCTCGGGATCGCCGACCTGATCTACTCGAAACTGGCCGAAGTTGGTCCGACATTCAATACTGTCGGAGATGCCGACTTCGTGCCGGTGCTTGCTAGTGGTTGGACGTTCGAAGACAATCTGACAATCAGTGTGTCGCTCAATCCAATGGCTCGGTGGCATGACGGCACGCCAGTTACGGCTCGCGATGTAGCCTACACGTTCGGCGTCTACCAAAACCCCGTCGTCAACTCCGCCGCCCGTTCGCGGCTAAGAACAATCGAATCGGTTACCGCCATCGATTCCATGACGGTGGTGTTCCGATTTCGACACTACTACCCAGAGCAGTTTTACGATGCGGTATCCCACATGCATATCCTTCCCAGCCACGTGCTCGAATCGGTGGCACCGGAAGATTTGAGATCCCATGAGTTCGCGTTGCACCCGATCGGCTGTGGGCCTTACAGAGTCGTGAGATGGACACCAGGAGAGGTAGTCGAGCTCGCGGCCGATTCGGCTCACTACCTCGGTCGCCCAGGAACTCCGCGCATAATTTGGCGCGCGGTAGCTGGACCGACTGCCGGGGTGGATGAGATCGTGGCTGACAGAGCCGACTTTCTCTATCATGTTGCCGAGCCGGCGGATCTAGAACGCGTCGAGAGCTCCCCACACCTGCGCCTCGTCGAGTATCCCTCTAGCGTCTACAACTTTGTTGGCTTTAATCTCCGAGACCCGGACGACGAAAGCCGTCCCCACCCACTGTTCAGCAACCGCACGCTACGGCGTGCCATCGTGATGGCCGTGGACCGCGCTGCGCTGCGTCAGGCCGTCATGGGTGAATATGCACTGCCTTTGGTCGGCCCGGTGACTCCGGCGCTCCCGATTTGGGACGAGGAGCTCCCTGAAGGAATTCCATTCGACTCGGCAGGTGCCCGTGTGGCTCTCACCGGCCTTGGCTGGAGCGACTCAGACGGCGACGGAGTGCTCGATCGCGGCGGGCAACCGCTCGAATTCGAGTTGCTCGTACCGCCAAGCGAACCTCGTGAACGAGGGGCGCTCGTCCTGCAGGACCAGCTTGGACGTTCGGGTATTCAGATGACCATCGCGGAAGTCGAATGGGCAGCGTTCTTCGATCGGTTAGGCAGGGGTGCGTTCGATGCACAGTACAGCTCATTGGTACAAGACCCCAGTCCAGCGGCGCTCGCAACCGATTGGACCGAGGACGGCTTTGAAGAGTACAATTTCGGCAAGTACCTCAATCCGGAGTACACCAGACTCGTTCGAGAGGCTCGTGACGGTTTCGACCGTGCCGAGAGCCTAACGAAGTGGCACGCTGCTCTCAAGATCATAAACGAGGATGCGCCAGCGATCTGGTTGTATGTGCCGAGGAAGATTGCCGCGGTGCACACGCGCTTCGAGAACGTATTCATTTCCCCCTTCCAACCTTGGATCGGGATACCCGACTTTCAGGTGTCACCGACACGCCTAATCGAACGCGACCTCTACGGCGTCAACTGAAGTGATTCATTACTTGGCGGGGCGGCTGCTGCAGGGCGTGGCCATCGTCTTCGCCGTCGCCACGCTCACATTTGTACTGCTGCAGCTGGCGCCTGGCGATCCGGTTGATGCTCTTGGCGCAGCCGGAAGACTCCCGCGTGAGGTAGCCGAGCAGCAGAGAATCAATTTCGGACTCGACCGGTCGATCGCCGAACGGTATGTACGGTACATCTGGAACGTGGCCCGAGGCGACCTCGGCCACTCCTACACATGGCCGCTCTCGGTGGCGACAGCGATCAGGCAGCGTATTCCCGCGACCATACTCCTCGCTCTATCGGCACTGCTCCTCGATTTTGCTTTGGGAATCATGATTGGTGCATTTCAGGGAACGCGTAGGCGGTCCCGCACGGATGATGCGCTGTCCATGGTCACGCTCACTCTGTTCTCCATCCCAGTATTCTGGTTTGGAGTGATGTTGGTTCTGATCTTCACACATGGTCTCGGGTGGCTGCCGCCCAGTGGCATTCGCACGCCCTGGCTATACCCGCAGCTGTCCTTCTTAGGATCAGTTTGGGATCATGCTTTACACCTCGTAATGCCGGCGCTCACGCTTGGACTCATTGGCGCTGCATCAACCGCGAGGTTCCAGCGTTCATCGATGATCGACGTGGTTCAGCAAGACTATGTCCGAACCGCTCGAGCGAAAGGACTGGACGAGAAAGTAGTCCTCTATCGACATGCGCTACGCAACGCATTGCTGCCGGTCATTACACTCTTCGGATTGTCGTTCCCGATTCTTCTTTCCGGTGCCGTTCTCGTCGAAGAAGTCTTCGGATGGCCAGGGCTCGGCAATCTGGCTGTGGACGCATTCAGGAACCGCGACTATCCCCTGGTGACCGGCATGGCAATAGTCGCAGCCGCGATGGTTGTCGTAGGGAACTTGCTTGCCGACTTGCTCTACCGCATAGCCGATCCACGAACGAGGCAGGAGTCATGAGCGGCTCAGCCGAAAAGCTTCTGCGTAATCGGAGAGCCTTGTCCGGGGCATTTCTCGTTCTCCTACTGACGCTTGCAGCCATAATCGGCCCATTCCTAATCCAATATGACCCGGCGGAACAACTGGGGTATGCACTCCAGAGGCAGCCACCAACCACTCTGCACCCGTTCGGCACCGACCACGTGGGGCGTGACGTGCTCAGCAGAGTTCTCTTCGGAATCAGGTTGTCTCTTTCCATTGCGACCGTTTCGGTGCTACTCTCATTGACGATCGGAACCGGCGTCGGGTTATTGGCGGGATACCTCGGCGGCGGCGTCGACACACTTCTGATGCGGTTTGTCGACGCCGCCCTCGCGATACCGCGCGTGTTGTTGCTGCTGGTGTTGCTGACGTTGTTTCCAACCGGCATTCTGGGGCTTATTGCGGTTCTCGGGCTGACCAGCTGGTTTGGCACGAGTAGGCTCGTGCGCGCGGAGGTGCTGAGTCTTCGGGAGCGCGACTTCATCGTCGCGACAAGCGCACTTGGACTGCGCAGTCAACGGACTTTGCTGCAGCACATGCTCCCGAATATCGTTGGGCCCGTAGTGGTTGTGGCTACCCTTGGGATAGGACACATAATCTTGATCGAGGCAGGTCTTTCGTATCTTGGTGCTGGCGTACCCAGGCCAACAGCGTCGTTGGGAAGTATCATCAACGACGGAATGACCAGCTTGGGCCAGGCGTGGTGGATCTCGACATTCCCTGGCATAATGATCGTGCTCATTGTGATAGGTATTAGCCTAATTGGTGATGGCTTACGCGACGCTTTAGATCCGAAAGCACCATGAACAAAGTGCTCAGCATCAAGAATCTCAGCACGAGTTTCACTACCGACCGCGGTACCGCTCTGGCGGTCGACGATGTGTCGCTCGACCTTTTTGAGGGAGAAACTCTGGGCGTCGTCGGTGAATCCGGATGCGGAAAGACCGTCACCGCTCTGTCTATCCTCAGGTTAATCGAACCTCCTGGTCAGATCGCGAAAGGCAGTATCGTCGAATTCGAAGGTTCGAACTTGATGGAGCTTGGGGCAGGTCGACTCCGGCACGTTCGCGGTGCCGGTATCGCGATGGTCTTCCAGGAACCGACGGCCAGCCTCAACCCAGTTCTGACCGTGGGTTCGCAAATATCCGAGACGTTGCGAGCGCACACCACGATATCCCGAAGTGCGGCGCGGGCAAAGGCAAGTGAACTGCTGGAACTAGTTGGGATCCCGGATCCGGACAAACGTATCGACGATTATCCACACCAACTGAGCGGCGGAATGCAGCAGCGGGTCATGATCGCGATCGCTCTTTCATGCAATCCAAAGGTCCTGATCGCAGACGAGCCCACAACCGCTTTGGACGTTACGATTCAGGCACAGATACTCGAACTTCTCGCCGACCTGCGAAAGCGCTTTGGGATGTCGGTCATCCTCATCACGCATGACCTGGGAATAGTCGCCGGCATAGCGGATCGGGTAGCTGTCATGTATGGCGGGCGAATTGTGGAGCAGGCACCAACGCGTGCTTTGTTCAACGAGGCTCACCATCCTTATACACAA
>JBDHHK010000035.1:0-27511 GCA_039589395.1 Gemmatimonadota bacterium | reverse complement strand
ACAAGGACCATCGCTGGCGCCGATTCTCCGCGAAACGATCCAAGAGCTCAATCCTCGGCGAATAGGGATCAACGAGTCGCGCACAAACCCCATGGCGGACGGCTTGAGTGTGGAGATGAAGAACTTCCTCGTCGACGCCATAGGTCCGAGGTATGCGCGAAGGCTGGTCTCGGCAGAACCACTCGTTGTTGAGTTCCTCGACACGAGACTTACCGAGGAGATGGAATATTTCCGCGAGGCCGCCGAATTGAGCAAGAGGATCGGCGATATGCGGTGGTGGATCTACGAGACGCTCGCAAAACTCGATATCGACACATGGTATTTCCACGGACTTCGCATCCACCGGGAAGGCTCCGAGCGACTCAACGCAGACTCTACCGTCGTGCTGCCCGGAGACGTCATCAACAACGACATTGGTGTCGTGTACATGGGGTTCCACACCGACTACAAGGGAACTGGATATGTTCTGAAGCCTGGCGAGACGGAGGCCCCGGCCGGAATACAACAAGCTTTTGCCAACGCCCTCCAGGTGCAGGATGCGGTATTCGAAGTCGCGCGAGCCGGGATCCCGGGGCACGAGGTTAAGACGCTATCGGAAGCAGTCTGTGAGGAGTGGGGACTCGACGCCAGTGTCTACTCTCATTCGGTGGGAGTCGGAGGGCACGGAATCGGGGCATGGATCAACCCCGCCTGGCCGGACCGCTATGGCGCCCGGACGCTGCTTCCACTTCGTGTTGGTGCCTTGTACGCTCTGGAGTCTCACGCTCTTACGCCGGTGCCGGAATGGGGTGACCAGGTGTTGAGCATCAACACGGAGGAGGACGTCGTCCTTACCGAGGGTGGTCTTCAATATGTGGTGCCGAGGCAAGAGGAGCTTCATCTGATCGGGGGCGGTGGCTGAGGATCGATGTTCGTTGGACACCTTGCAGTAGCCGTCGGGGCGAAGAAGGTGGAGCCGCGTGTTCCTTTGTGGGGCCTGGTTGCAGCGTCCTTCGGCATCGATCTCTTATGGCCACTGCTACTGTATGCAGGGATCGAGGTCGTGAGAGTCGATCCCAGAAACACAGCCTTTACTCCTCTCGATTTCGATTCTTACCCGTGGAGCCATAGCCTGTTGATGTCGTTGGCATGGGGGGCAGCCGCAGGTGCTGCGGCGTGTATTATGATGAAAAGTGCGCGCAGTGCGCTGCTAATTGCTGCGGTCGTCGTCAGCCATTGGCTCCTCGATTTCCTCACGCATATGCCGGATCTGCCGCTATGGCCCGGGGGACCAGAGGTTGGACTCGGGCTTTGGAACTCGATTCCAGCAACGATGATTGTCGAAGGGGGGATGCTGCTGTCGGCGATCATACTTTACCAGAGGTGGACTAGTCCGATCGACAGGGTGGGGCGTTGGGCGTTTTGGGGTCTTATAGCACTGACTGGTCTCCTATGGGCAAGCCAGCCGTGGGCTCCGCCCGCTCCCAGCTCGATCGCAGTTGCCACCACAGGGCTCTTCATGTGGCTTTTGCCGTTTTGGGCTGGCTGGATCGAACGACACCGGACCGCGGTGGGTGAAAACGCGCTACCTGGGGAGTGAGGTGGCTCCTCATTCGTTGATAGAGGGACAGCTATGACAACGTTTCAAAAGCAACTTGGCCGTTTCCCTCTCGGTATATGGCTCGCGTATGCAGCGCTTGGTGTTCTCTGCCTCGCATGGGTAATGCAGGCGTACTCACTTCTCGACTGGGAAGGCGCGTTAGCACTCGGCTTCCAGAACGAGAGCTTCAGCGGCGACCCGGCGGAACAGGCGTGGGCGCTAGAGAGTTGGGGAGTGGCAATGGCAGACATGGTGTGGCCAATGCCGATAACTCTCGTTGCTCTTTTCGGGATGACCCGAGGCAGATTCTACGGGTATGTCGCGGCCATGATGGTTTTCGCAATCGGAGTGTACTTCCCGCTCTTTTTTGCATTTCAACGGTGGGCAACGTTTCCGAGCTTTGCGGTGGTGGCGCTGGTTCTATTCACTTTGCCTTGCCTTCTTGGAATAGTCGGACTATGGGCGAATCGAGGGAGGTTCATCGGCTAGAATGGAAGTCACTTTAATCACTTGGATCGTTGCAGTCGCAGGACTGCTCATTATGGGACTGCTGTTCACGGTCCAATTCATCGCGGTGATCAAACCTCGCTCCGAGTGGACGATCAAGAACGTGTACGGAGCCGACCCGAGTAACACCGACCCCAAGGCCTTCTTTGCGGTCAACCAGGGCTACGCATGGGCGGACGTAATATTCTGGGGGCCGATCCAGATACCTGGTTGTATCGGAATGCTGTTGGGCTTGCGCTGGGGTTTTTTGCTGGCTCTGATCGGGTCGGTGCCGTTCGTTTACACGGCGATCACGATTTTCATATGGGATCGTGATATGGGTTTCCGAAAGAACACCTTCAACTACTGGGTGATCGTCTGGGGCATGTTTCCGGCGTTTGGGCTTCTGGAGATGGTGTACTGCTTCGTGCGGCTCTTAGGCTGACCTGCTGCCGCACTTTCACGAATCCTGACTGAGTGAATTTGCCGCGGCCATTTCATTCTGACGCCGCGGCTACCGACTCTACCTCGGCCCACACTCGCAACAGGTTCTCGCCCAGGATTTTCTTGATCTCTTCTTCATTGTAACCGCGATCCAGGAAACCCTGTATGAGCACTGGGTAGCTACTGACGTCTTTGAGGCCGATCGGCAGTGTGTCGCCGACGCCGTCGTAGTCGGTGCCAATTCCGACGTGGTCCACGCCTACGAGGTTCTTCAGGTAATCAAAGTGGTCCAGGACAAGCTCAACGTCCGCAAATGGAAATGGTCCGTACTCCTCCGCCCACTCGCTGTTGAATCGTTCCTCTTCCTCGTCGGACGCCTCGATTCCGTTTTCGGCAAGAGAGGCTCGATACGCTTCGCGCCGGCCGTACCTATACTCGTTTGCCTCGGCGCTCAAAAAGCTCGAGCCGAAGTTGACCATAATAATGCCGCCTCGTTCCGCCATGGCGGAGATCATCTCATCAGACATGTTGCGGGGCCAGCCAGGCGTGAAATGGCGGGTCGAGGAGTGTGAGGCGATCACCGGTGCCTCAGATGTTTCCATAACATCCCAGAATGCCTCATCGGAGATATGGCTGACATCGACCATGATGCCCAGCCTGTTCATCTCGCGCACCACTTCATAGCCGAACTCGCTCAAACCGCCCCACTGCGGATCGTCTCGCGACGAATCGCAGATGTGGTTGGAGCCGTTGTGTGCCAATGTGATGTAGCGAATCCCACGATCGTGGAAATACTCCACATTCCTGATGTCGCCTTCGATCGGTGAGCCGTTCTCCATGCCCATCGGCAACGAAATGAGCCCCTCACTGAAGTGCTGTCGAACATCGGCCGGGGAGTACGCGATCGCAAACTTGTCGGGAGCGTGAGTGACGAAACCTTCGACCATATGGATCAGGTCTTCCGCAAGTTGTTTGGAACGGCCTTCGGCTTCCAGCTCTGCCGGCGTGTATATCGCCATGAATGGGACGTTCAGTCCACCAGCGACGGCACGTGGATAGTCGAAGTTGCCGTCTGCAGTAGCATCTGATATGTCGGCCCACGTTTGCTCGAGTCGGTAGGGAACGTCCAGATGTCCGTCGATGATGATAGCAGTGGCGGCGATTTCTCTCGCTCTGGGTGTTGGCTCGGCGTTCATTCCGTGTCTCGCATCCTCTGCGCATGCGGCGGCGGTCAGGAGAATAACGGACAACGATATGCTATTGGGTCTCACTCTGGTTCCCTTTATCTAGTACGATCACTTGTCTACCCATGACTCGCGGCGACCTCTCAATATCCGCAGGGTGCGATCGTCTGACCAGTGAGAAGGCGCTTACCTTTCTACGGCGATAGGCTTTTGGAGGCCCCGTCCGTAAGATTATGGACGCCGAAAACTGTGCACGATATGGAGGATTGAAGATGAGTGACGAGACCTCGGCTTTGGATGAGGTGATGGGTAAGAAGCTGCCGGTGCTGGACGACGGTTTTGTCCGGCTGGTCGATGTCATGGGTGACGATTCGTCAATTGTTCAGGCGGCGCGAGTTTCATATGGAAAAGGAACCAAGAAAGTCAGCGAAGACCGTGGGCTCATTCGCTATCTCCTGCGCCATCGGCACACCACTCCATTTGAGATGTGTGAGATGAAGCTGCACGTGCGAGTGCCGATGGATTGCTGGCGGCAGTGGATTCGGCACCGAACGGCCAACGTCAACGAATACTCAACGCGCTATTCGATCGCCATCGATGCGGCAAAGACCACCAAACCGGACGAGTGGCGTCTACAAGGTTTCATCAACCGGCAGGGGAGTGAAGGGCAGCTGGAAACCGCCGAGGGTGAAAGACTGAGCGATCGAGAGGCGGAGTTCCAGGCCCTGAGTCGAGAGATCTACCAGGATCGTCTGGATGCTGGGGTTGCGCGCGAGCAGGCGAGAAAGGACCTGCCGCTCTCCACTTACACCGAGGCCTATTGGAAAATCGACCTACACAACCTGCTGCACTTTCTAGCACTCCGCATGGAAGCCCACGCACAATACGAGATTCGGGAATATGCGAACGTCATCGGCAATCAGATTGTTGCCAGATGGGTGCCTATGGCGTGGGAGGCGTTCCTGGATTACCGCATGAATTCAATGGGGCTCTCGGAAATGGAAATATCTCTGCTGAGGCAGCTCTATGCTGGTGATCGGGAAGCAGCCGTCCGCTGGATGGAAGAGAAGGGGTGGCTGAAGCAGCAAGACGGAGCCTGGAAGGTGAACATAGAAGCCAACGAGTTCGCTGATAAGCTCGAAAGACTAGGAATCGAGCTGCCGTGGAAGGGGCCGTCTGGCGGGGTGTTTTGATTAAGCCTTGTCTGCACCACATATCTCGAGAAAGGATCGCGACATGTCCATTGCTCAAGCGTACGTCCAAGAACTGCAGATGACGCTCAAGTTTTTCAGTACCACGATCTCGGTGTTTGATGAGGCTGACTCCGGCTATGCGGCACAACCGAAGATGTTTACGGTGGTAGGGCAGGTGGCGCACACCGCAGGTACGGTGAACTGGTTTGTCGAAGGAGCCTTCGGCAAGGGCTGGGACATGGATTTTGAAGCGCACAACGCTCAGGCAGGTGCGGTGACGCGGCTTTCAGAGGCAAAGGAGCAGCTTGAGCAAGCGTTCGCAAATGTGGTGGATGTAATCGGATCCGCGTCAGATGAAGATCTGTGCGCACCGATCCCCGACAAACAGATCATGGAGGGTGCGCCCCGCTGTGCGATTGTCAGCGCAATTACGGATCATACGGCGCACCACCGTGGTGCACTATCTGTTTATGCGCGGTTGCTCGGCAAAGAACCTCCGATGCCGTACGCGTGAGATCGGCTTAGTTCCGCTCAGCCCTTTGGCCGGAAGCGTCGTCGCCCGCTGGGGCTCCCCCTCAGCAGGCTAACGAAGGTGTGCGTTCGTTCCCAGTTGCAGTGCCTGCCTCCGCATCGTCTCAACGTCAGCAGCCATCGCAGAAACCAGCCGTACGAATCTCGGTGAGTCTCGCACCGTATCAAGCAACGGATCTGCTTCGACCTCAATCGTCCAGCGCCAGCCTTCTCTGAAGCCGCGATCCAGCCACACGAGAGCCTCGTCTACTGCACCCTGGATCGCGTGAATGCATCCGATTTCCCAGGGCAGTCGAGGATCGTCTGCACCCGAAACAATCAGCTGTTCCACCGCCGCAAGTGTGCCTTGCAGCTGCTCACCAGCACTCTCGATCTCTCCTCGCTGCCACAGGACATATCCCAGAGTTGTTCCGGGGAAGTGCCATGGTGGAATGCTACCTCCGAGGTTCATGTCCAGTGCATCTATCGAGTGTTGACCAGCTGTGGCCAGATCTCGGGCGAACAACGCGATCTCCGCGGCAAATTGACGCCGCGCCGGAGAGTCGGGATCGATTTCGATGACTCGTTCGGCTATCTCCAATGCTCTAGCGTGATCGCTACGCGCTGCCGCCACTGCGGACAAAGCCCAATGGGCATGTGCCATTCCTTGTTCCAGGGCGACGGTCTCACGAGCCCACTGCCGAGCGACATCGAGCTCGCCGAGTGCCAGATAGCTCCACGCCATGTTGGCCCGAATGAGCATGTGATTGGGTGCGACCGAGAGGGCTCGCCGATTCCACAGCAGTGATTCATCCAGCGAGCCGAACCGCATGAGTACAACACCTACGTTGGCCGCCGCGGTGGGGTGGTTCGGCTCGATTTCCAAAGCCTGCAAGAGAGCCTCGAGCGCCGGACGGTACGAGCCTCTACTCATGTGCACCAAACCCAGTGCCTTGTATCCGTCGGCGCGGTCAACATCCAGCGAGATCGCACGCTGGCTCACGGCCAAAGCAGAATCCCACCAGGTGGATTCCACGCCGAAGAGTAGAATGCCCTGCGCGTACGCGTCACCCAACGCCGCCCAGGCGGCCGCGAAACTCGGGTCCAGCCCGATTGCCCGTCTGTAGAGCTCGATGGCGCTTGCGTTCTCGCCCGACTGGTATAGATCGTACGCACGGCGGCCCCGGAGGTACAGTTCGTAGGCCCTCAAGTTCTCTGTCGGCGCGTTCGTGATCCTGTTCTCTTCCAAAGGAGTGAGTGTTGCTCGCAGGTTCTCTGCGATCCGGAATGCAACCTCGGATTGAACGTCAAATAAGTTCTCGATCGAGAAATCTCTATCGTAGGATTCTCCCCACAGGTGTGCATCAGTCTCGCCGTCGATCAGCTGAGCGGTGATCTTGATCTGGTTCCCTGCTTTTTGCACGCTTCCCTCGAGCAGAGCTGACACCGACAGCTCCGCCGCAATCTGCGCCCCGGTGAGCCCGTGGTCGCGGTACCGCAGGACAGAACTGCGCGATATGACAATCAGCCCTGAGATCTTGGACAGACGCGTCAGGATTTCTTCGTGCATGCCATCGGCGAGATACGCGTCCTCTGCGCTCGGGCTGAGGTTGTCGAAGGGAAGAACAGCGACTGACGGCCGATCCCGCAGTAGTCCTTCTGCGACGGCCGCTTCGCCGGCGCTATCGTTGGACGGGAACACGGCTCGCTGCAGTATCAGCACGACCATCAGAGCACCAGCAACCACCACCGGCCACAGCCAGCGTCGGCTGGCGAGGTGTCGCCCGGCCGAAACATCAACGGGCTGTGAGTCAATCGCTTGTTCCATGGCGGTGGCAAACTCGCCTACGCTCTCAAAGCGGTCCCCCGGCAGCCGGGCAAGCGCCTTCATTACGGCGTCATCTACCGCCTCGGGCACGGTATCGCGCAGTGTGCGCGGTCGCGTCGGCCGCTCCGTCATTAGTTTTGCGATAATCGCCTGCGGGGACGCTCCCGTATGTGGCGGTTCACTCACTAGCATCTCGTACAACACGGCTCCCAACGAGTAGACGTCACTGTGTGGGCCTAGCCGTTGGTCACCGGCTGCCTGCTCGGGGCTCATGTACGAAGGTGTGCCGAGTGAAAGACCTGTATGGGTCAGGCGTGTCCCACCTGCCACTCGCACTGCCAGCGCGATCCCAAAGTCGGCAACTATAGCTGTTCCTTCGTGTATCAGGATGTTCTCGGGTTTGATATCCCGGTGGATGATGCCTTGGCGATGGGCGTACTCGAGCGCACCCGCCACCTCTCTGGCAATCCGGACCGCGTCTTCCAGCGTGATATGCTCTTCCCTTCTGAGTTTTTCCCTCAGCGACTCACCCTCTACGTAGGGCATCACGTAGTAGAGGAACGAGTCGGCCTCACCCGAGTCGATCAGTGTCAGGATGTTGGGATGCTCGAGCCGGGCGCTGATCTTGATCTCTTGGAGGAACCGTTTCGAGCCGATGACTGCCGCCAGTTCGGGCTCGAAGACCTTCACGGCGACGCGCCTGTCATGCTTGATGTCCTGGGCGAGGTACACTGTCGCCATGCCGCCGGCCCCTACACTGCGTTGCAGCACGTAGCGGTGGTTCAGGGCTTTTGCGAGACGCAGTGCATCTCCACCGAAATCACGTTCTTCGCCCTCTTCGGCCGGAACAGCAGCGGCATCGCCAGCCGCAACGGTGGGCCCGACAACGTGCGCCTGGTTCACCCGCGGCGCTTCCTTCGCGTCCAGAGCTGCTTGGCCTTCCGCGGGTGCTGCGGTCACGCGGTCGGGTGGTATCTGGCTGCGAGCCCTGACTTCTTCCATGAGGGCGCACGTCTCGGGAGATGGCTCCAGCTCCAGTTCCTCATCGAGCCGACGGGAGAACAGTTCGTATTCCCTAACTGCACCAGCCCTGTCACCCACCCGATCGAGCAACGTGATGAGGTGGCGCAACAGTCGCTCGTCGAGTGGTGCGAGGCTGACCGCCCTGCGACCCCAATACGCGGCGCCTGCCGGGTTCCGCATTTTCAGCCCCTGCTCGGCGAGCGTCCACGCCGCTGATGCTGCCGCGTCGCGTAACTGGGTACGCCGCAGATCGAGCCAACCTTCAAACTCCGAGGCATCCGAGAGGAAAAATCCGGGTAGAAAGTCTCCCTGGTACAGGTCGAGCGCTTTTTCGGGTTCCTCACGCTCCAAAAGCGCCTCAAACTCCACGACGTCGGACCAGAATAGGCTTGTAGATAGACCCAACTCGTCGTCACCCCGCCCTACGATCACCCCGTCTCCAAACGCCTGTCGCAGTTGGTAAAGTGACTGCCGGAGCGCTTTCCGAGCACGTTCCTGGTCCACCTCCGCCCAGAAGAGTCCCAACAGAGTGTCCCTGCGATGAAAGCCGGCTGGAGTGCTCCCCGCGAGATATGACAGCAGTCCCAGGATCTTGGGACGGGCCAGGACCGAGGAGTAGTCGGTCCCTTCCTCGCCGGTGAGTTCAACCGAACCAAAGGTGCGGAACCGGATCATATGCGAAGAAACTCGACGCCCATAAGCCGTCATCTCCTAAGAGACGCTGGCGGGACGGTGAAGCGACGCCCCCGCCTTAAAGTATTGGCAGTTCAATCAAGTTAGGCGTCCGCCGGGAGCTATCAAGGAGCCGGCAGTGGAGCCAGACAGTATGAAGTGACCTACAAGGAGGACACAATGAAGAAGGCAACAACACTCTCAGTGGCATTGCTCGCGGCTCTCGGCTTGACGGCTTGCGGCGACTCAACTGGCCCCGATATGAATGTCGAACAATATCATGGCCTCGAAATCGAAGGAGAATGGAGTGGACAGCTTGCTTTCGGGGAGGAAATCGAGATCAAGGGGATATCGGGAAATATCGACGCTTCGTTCACATCCGGACAGGATGTGGTTGTCTCTTGGACGAAGCAGGGGCAGCAAAACGATCCGGAGGAAGTGACTGTCGACGTCGTGCGCCATGCCGGCGGTGTGACGATCTGTGCTGTATATCCCGATGTTCCCGGAGGAATTCGGAATGAATGCGGCCCCGGTTTAACGGGCCATATGGCTACACGGGAAAACGATGTGGCTGTCGACTTCGTGGTATCGGTGCCAGCAGGCGTGGATTTCAATGGCCGTACCATTGCCGGCGACGTCTCGGCACGAGATCTCCAGAGCGACGTGTTCGGCTCGACCATCAATGGCGACGTCGATATTACCACGACCGAACTCGCTGAAGGCTCCGCCGTTTCCGGTTCAGTGACTGCGAGATTCGGCCGTACAGGGTGGGACGGCGAGTTGGCCTTCTCGGCATTATCGGGGAATGTTACGGTGTCGGTTCCGACCAATGCGAACGCTGAAGTGTGGGCAACTGCTGTCAACGGAACTGTTAACTCCGACTTCTCGCTGCAAAGGCTCGCTGATGGCAGTCTGCGAGGCAGCATTGGGGCTGGTGGCGGGCTTCTAAGACTCTCGACGGTAACCGGGAATGTCAGGTTGCGAAGAGGCTCGTAACCGGTAGCTCACCGGGTACGCTAGCGGGGTTGCCGTTTCGATTGTGGCTTCAGCAACCCCGCTTTCACACAATATCCTCAGAAGGCCTCGCGAGCGTCTTACCCCCAACACATCTTTACAGGTTGTTGTGCCACCTAACATCGAGTTGCCGCGAGAGGCGTGACTATGGAATCCAACAACAAACAGATTTTTCCACGCAGGAGCTTCCTAAAGGCATCGGGAGTTGGAGTGGCCGGCCTTTGCCTACCTGTTGCTTCAAGTGCGTTCCCTCAAAGGGCTGAGAGGTCGCTGGGGCGTCTCCGGCAAGTTGAGTATTACCCACCATCTGAATTGCACGGCGGTTGGCGCATTGGAGATCCAGCTACACTGGGCGTGAACGAGGCGTTGCTCCGCGAAGCGATTGGCTATCACGACCAGAACCACGTCACCGCGAGCTACGGCGGCGCCCTGGTCATCATCCACAAGGGGCACATCATCGGCGAGAGCTACACGACCGGTGAAGAAGGTGGCCCACAACCTTGGACGGCTGAGACGTGCAACGATATGAAGTCGTCAACGAAGTCAGTCTTCGGTACGGCGGCTGGAGTGTTTCTAGATGAGTACAAGGACAGAGTGAACTTGGAATCCTATCTGGTCGGATCGTCTCGCGAGGAGTCGTTGATTCCACAGATTTGGGATCAACCTCTCACAGACCAGACCAAAACCCGGATCAAGGTCAAGCATGTTCTATCGATGACGTCGGGCCATGAAACGCGCGAACCGTGGTTGGCGCCGACCACGCGCCACCTCTATCCCGGATACACGGGTGCCTACCAGATGTACGAATACTGTTTCGGATGGTGGCACTTCGACGGCATCCCCGATCACCACACGCTAAAATTCGAGCCCGGTTCCGACTTCAACTACAGCAACTACGGCCTCGAACAGATGGCGCTGGCCATGCGCAACATATCGGGCGAGCAAGTTGGGCCGTATTTGTACGATCGAGTGTTGCGGCGTATCGGTATGCCAATCGGTATCCGTGATAACGGTTTTCGCGACATGCCATACGCCGACAACCGAGAGTTGAATTTCTCAGGCGAGCCTGGGTGGGGAGTGGGTGGAAGCGAGGGCTGCGACGCGTACGGGTCTGACAAGAGCGTGAGCCCGTACGGGTACAACTCGGTGGTCGGTAGCACCTTCAGGTGTACGGCAAGAGACTTTGCACGAATCGCTTATCTGTGGCTGAGGAGGGGGCGCTGGGACGGCCGGCAACTGGTTTCGCAGGAATGGCTCGACTTGGCAACGAGTCGGTATTGCCGAGAAGACGGTACTACTCCTATGCAGTACGGTTACACGTTCTGGGTAATGGATGACATCGAAGGCGTACCTAGCGACCTCTACATGTCGCGCGGCCACAATATTAACCACAGTTTCGTGATTCCGAGCCTCGACCTCGCTGTTGCACGGCAAGGGAACCAAAACCGGCAGCTACCTGGAGAACCCCTGTTCGCCGACACTCTCATTCAGAAGATCGTTGCAGCACTTGGTTAGACAGAGGGACTTCCGTTTCCGCCGTTGCTTGTTATTGTCATCGAGCGCCGAACTTCAGGCCGCATCGTTGACGAAAAGGAGAATCTAATGGCAGCTATAAGAGTAGTGCTGGTTGGTATGGGCCCGCTGGGCCGTAAAACCACGCAGTTCATGATGGAGCGCGGGAACAAAGTGAAGCTCGTCGGTGCAATCGACACAGATCCGGACCTGGTCGGCCAGCGTGTGTCGGACGTGTGCGGGCTCGAGAAGAAATCGCCGATGAAGATCGTGGGCAGCATCAAAGACCTGCCGAAGACTGCAAATCCCGACGTTGCGTTGCTGACAACCGTGTCGGACATGCCGCGCATCACCAAGCAGATCGAGGAGTATGCTGGGAAGGGGCTGCATGTGGTAAGCACGTGTGAAGAGCTTTCGTTCCCTTGGAAGGCCGCACCGCGTTGGGCCAACCGGATCGACAAGTTTGCCAAGAAGAAGAAGGTTGCGGTGCTCGGAACCGGAATCAATCCTGGTTTCCTGATGGACTTCTTGCCTACCACCATGACGGCTCTCAGCCAGCGCGTGGACAAAGTGAAAGTGTCGCGCGTCCAGGACGCCAAGTACCGGCGCATCCCGTTTCAGAAGAAGATCGGTGCTGGCCTAACGCTGGACGAGTTCGAGGCCAAGCGTAAGACCGGTACGCTGCGACACGTTGGCCTGACCGAGTCGGTCCACATGATCGCGGACCGGATGGGATGGAAGCTCGAAAAGACCGTGGATGAGCTTAGTCCGGTTATCGCCAAGAAGGAGATCCGCACCAAGGCTATGAAGATCAAACGCGGCATGGCCCGCGGCGTTCAGCAGATTGGCCGCGGTTTCTGCGATGGTGAAGAGAAGATCACCCTCGTGTTCCGTGCGGCGGTAGGCGAGCCAAATCCAGAAGACAAGGTCGAGATCTTCGGCGACCCCAAAATCGTTTCTAGCATCAAAGGCGGCGTGAACGGCGACGTAGGTACGTGTGCCATCGCGATCAACGCGGTGAAACAGGTCGGTCGCTGTCAGCCCGGGTTGCAGACGATGACGGATACGCCGGTGGTGTCGTATTTCTAGGAAACAGAGCGCGTGAGGCGCTGAGGCCGAACGTGTGCCAGTGATGCAGAAGTGCAGAGGGGCAGGTCCCGGTTGATCTGCCCCTCGTTCGTTCTGGAATATTGACTGAACTGAACAGACGATAGGATGGCAAGTCATGAAGAGAAGAGATTTCGTTGTCTCGTCCGCATTGGGAACTGTTGGGTTGGGCGCAGGGCAGCTATCTATGCCCGAGCAAATCGCAAAACCAAACTCCCAGTCGAGCACCCGCAAAATCTTGATTGCTGGCGGTGGGTTCGGCACGACCTTCATCCGGTATCTGGCGTCGCTAACGGGGAAAGAGAGACCGAAACTTTGTTACCTGCCCACTGCCTCTTCGAACTGGGAGACCAGCAGTATTCGTTGGTATGAGAACTGTGCGCCGCTGGACGTGATTCCGTCGGTGCAACGGAGTTACATCAGCAGCTACCGGATGGACCAGACTTGGGAAGAAGTCCTGCTATCGGTAGACGGTATCGTCGCGTCCGGCGGGAACACGCTCAACCAACAAGCTATCTGGCATGCGCACGGAATCGATGAGGTGTTGAGGGAAGCATGGGACCGCGGGATCGTGTTAGGTGGGGCTAGTGCAGGGTCGTTGTGTTGGTTCGAGGAAGGAACGACGGACTCTCGACCAAAAGAGTTAACGATCGTCAAAGGCCTCGGCTTCATTCGTGGAAGCCATTCGCCTCACTACGACGGGGAAGGGGAGCGGCGTCCAACGTACCATCGCCTGATCAGTTCTGGCCAAATGAAACCAGGATACGCGTGCGACAACGACGCCGGCATCTATTTCGAGGACAATGAAGTAAAACGCGTCGTGCATACACGTGAAGGAGCGAAGGTGTACTACGTGAGTGTGGTAGGCGGGCAGATTAGGGAAGAGGTGCTCGAGTCGGAGCTGATCGCGTAGGGCAATCGCTCGCAGTGCATCCTAGGAGTCGAGCTTTTTGAGCCGCTGAATGACGCGGATGTACGCGGATGTTTAGTTGGGTTGGGTGGGGAAACCAAAATCTCTTCAGCGTGTTTTCGCGTTTATCCGTGTCTTTCCGCGGCAAATCAATCCGCAAGAGTGAATCGCACCATCTCAGCGCCGTGTCTGATGATGCGAGCACCGATCTCCCTTAACTCTTCCAGTCCGTCGTCGATCTGTGCAAATACGTTCACTGGTTGCTTGGCATCGATGAACAGCCCTCTGGAGATGAACACGCCGTAGGCGATATAGATCTCGTCTGGAACGTGCGTGTGTTCTTCAGCGACCAAAAAGCTGAGGGCGCCCGGAGGAATACCGGCGACACGTTGGTTCTCCTTCTCAACAGTCAGGTCTGGTGGAATCGCCACCATGGCCTGACCGGACACAATGCTCTGCTGAAAGAGGTACTCAAAGGGCATTCTACTCTTGAGGGTGTCACAGGTTTTGGGCGCTTCGTCTTCGAGCAGCCGTGCGATGAAGGTGCCGCCCTTTTCAAACTCGAGCTTCAAAGATGCCATCTCATATCCCGTAAAGGTTGAATTTGGACTCAAATACGATTGCCTGATCCTACTGAACTGAGATGAAAGTAGGCCGCCCGCGTAGCAAGTGCTACTGAGCGGCCTGTTCAAATGCACCTTGTTAAGGTCAGCTGCGGCGGATGTCCGCGTACGTACGCGTACGTCCGAGTCTACCGCTTCCTCAGGATTTGTCCTCCCCAACTGCAGACGTCGGTGCGACATGTGAACATTATCATATCTAGACTGTAATCTCCCGTTGTCGGTGCCGTAAACTCGATTATCGGGTTGTCGTCGGGGTTAACGTCCTCGGCTAGTAGGGAGTCGGCCGCGCCCGTTATCCTCAGGTCGATGTCAGTGCACTCCTCATCGCATACGGCGATGATGGCATATTCCACACCGCCCTCCAAACTCACCGTATTGATGTCGCTTGCTCCGCGGCCCACTGCGCCGCTCAGAGGTGTCCCGTCAAGATGGTAACCCCGTTCGGCAATGGCGCTCCGAAACCGAACCAGTCCGTTCCGAACGGAACGTGGCAGAGTTTCCGGAAGCTCCTCTGCTTCCAGAGACCAGAAGTTGTTCCACCGATGGATATCTGGGAACTCGATGTTTGCGTCAATCTCCACCTCAACGACTTCCTGTCCGGCCGGAATGGTTACCGACGCTGTCCGTGTACCGCTCAGCCAGTGTGCAACTGGGATCTCGCGCTCGACGGTATTTCCATTCGCAAGCTTTACGGTCAGGTGGGTAGGCATCGGCGCGTCACCTGCGTCGTGGATGATGATGTCCGTTCCGTCGCCTCCTGGAGTGACGCTCTCGATTGCCTGGTCCAACACCCAGGTTTCGTAGTACCACGTCTGCCAGAACCAATCGAGATCCTGACCGGTCGACTCGTTGAAGTAGTTGAAGAAATCCCAGGGCTTGGGATGTTTGAAGGCCCAAGTTTGCAGATAACCCTGATACGCTCGATAGAAGACGTCTTCACCGAGCATGCTTCTCAGTGTGAATAGCAGCGAGCCGGGTTTGGTGTAGGCGTGGACTCCGTAGTGGCCTGGCGAATCCAAACGGTCCGAAAAACGCATCAACGCGCCCTCGTGCCCGGTCCGAGCCAGCCCGATGTAACTCGAGAATTCGCTGGGCTTGCCGTCGTAATCAGGATACATGTCAGCAGATGCGTTGGCATCATTGAAATCGGTGGTGCCCTCGTCCATCCAACCGCGGCGCCGCTCGTCGGTGTTGACGATCATTGGCACCCAATTGTGGGCCAACTCGTGATTGATCACTCCGTAGAGTGCGCGATCGCTCGCGCCGTCGTAGCCCCCTATGATTGTCATCATCGGTTCTTCCATTCCACCGCTGATGATTCCGCCGCCCTCGACTGCGGTGGCATGGCTATAGGGGTACGGTACTCCAGTGTGGCGTGAGTGAAACGCCGTCGAGTGCTGAGCATAACGGGCGCCCTCACGCCAGAGTTCGTACTGGGGTCTGAAGATCGCTTCGGCGCGAGCGTACTCCGACGAGCCGTCTCCGTCGAGATCTCCCACCTCAGTCCGGGTCGCGTCCCACAAAGATGCGCTGGTGACTGAGAATGCTACGTCACGAACGGAATCGGCGGAAAAATGCCAGCGAAGGCGTCCGTTCGGGCTCATCTGGGTGAATCCCTGATCGATATCCTTCTCATCGATGACATGTACAACGGTGTCGCTGGCTTCTGCCACTCTCAGACGTTCGCGTATGCGGTCGAGCAGCACTTCGCTCTCGTTCTGTAGCTCACCGGTTCCTTGCACTAGCCAGCCCTGCGGCACATCGAGTGTCACGTCATACGCCGCGAAGCCCTGGTAGAACTCCGCCTGGCCGAGGAATGGATCCGCTTGCCAACCGACCACGTCGTCGTACACGGCCATCTGCGGGTACCAATATGCCAGGTAGAAAAAGTTGTCTTCGCTCCAGCCCATCCGCCCGCCCGCGCCGCGCTGCGGTATGGTAAAGCTCCAGTCGAGCACCAATACGATCGAATCGCCAGGCTCAATGGGGTTTGGAGTGTTTATGAACATGTTGGTCTGGTTGGTTGCGTAGCCGGGCCCGCGTAGAAACGGCAGTTCTTCATACTCCTGACCCTGCACCGTTACGCGCGAAAAGGTGTAGCCTCCGGTAATCTCCGCAGGGCTAATTCGCGGAACGTCATCACGATGAAAGTTCTGCAAGAGCTGCACCACCAGGCGACTCAGTGTGTCTGGGGAATTGTTGCGGTACAGGATGCGCGTCGTTCCTTCGAGTTTCTTCTCATCGACATCCAAGGTCGCGTTGATCGTGTATGCGGCCGTCTGCTGCCAGTAGTTTGGCCCTGGCACGCCGTCCATCGTCCGTGTTCCCGCATCGACTGCGCGCCGAAAACCGCGTGACAGCTTCACAGGATTCGCCACGGGGCGCCCGAGTGTCCTGACTGTTCGCGTATGACTCTGCGCGGTTGTGTGAGTGGGTAGCATCACCGCCAAGGGCAAGGACACTAAAATGGCAGCTAAACTTCGTCGAAGAAAATGCATGGAGCTTCTCAGATATACTTTGGCGTTTGCTGAGATCGGCTGTTCCGGCGGATAAACGCCTTAGGCCGATTTCGATGTTCCTGTTCGTGTTGACGCTTTGAATTGAGAAAAGGTTTCACTGTCTGGCCTCATTTGGGAGAACTGATCCTCGAGGCGCGAGTGTGGCTTGCCACTGGCGACTCCAACGATCGGGTGTAGCTTGAGCCAAGTTGAGTCGCCGCTTCGATTTCTCGTTACGGAGACAGATCTATGAACGACAGAGCGGGCAACGAGCTCTCCAACTGGAACCGCTGGGGTGCCGACGATCAGATAGGAACGCTGAACTTGATCACGCCTGGGCTGATCAAAGAAGCGGCTGGCCTGGTGCGCACCGGAAGGACATACAGTCTCTCGGTGCCCCTGGAAACACACGGCGCCCAGTGGCCTCCTCGGCACAAGATGTGGCGCACGACCGAGTTTACCAAGAACAAGGTCGGACGTAATAGCTCAGGCGACGCATTGGTTTTGCATTCTCATTCCGGAACACATATCGACGCGCTTTGTCACATCTGGTACGACGACAAGCTCTACAATGGATTCGATCCCGGCGAGCACATGACGAGTCACGGTGTCACTCGGAATTCGATTGAAAATGTCCCGTTCCTGCTCGGCCGCGGTGTGCTGCTCGACGTCGCAGGTTGGAAGGATGTCGAACATCTTCAGCTTGCCGAACCGATTACGGCGGACGATCTCGATGCTTGCGCAGCCGCACAGGAGACCGAGATTCGATCCGGCGACATTTTGCTGATCCGAACAGGCTGGATCAACGTGCTGGCAAAGGACCGCCGACTATTCGACACTGGTGAACCGGGCATAGACGAGTCGACGCTACCGTGGTTGAAGAAGCATGATGTCGCCGCGGTGGGCACAGACAATCTTGCGGTGGAAGTCCTGGAGTCCATTCCACCGGAAGATCTCCCGATACATCGAATAGGCATTCGTGATCTCGGACTCTATCTGATGGAACTCCTTGACCTAAATGAACTCGCTGCGGATCGAGCATACGAGTCGTTTGTCGTGATTGCGCCTTTGATCATATCAGGTGGCGCTGGGAGTCCTGTGAATCCGATTGCGATTACTTAGTCGGGTAGTGGCGCGTCTTTTCGCCGCTGATGAACGCGGAGAACAGTGTTACTTGAATTCCCCGCCCAACCCCACAACAACCTCCGCGTCCGTCCGCGGCAGATCAAGCGATACTTACCGCGCCCCAAACAAACTAGGCAACCACAGGCTCAAGCTGGGAAGGTACGTCACGATCATCAGCGCCACGATCATGGCGATGTAGAGTGGCAGTAACGGTCGTATCACACGCGTAATCGTAGTCTGCGCGACCCCGACTCCCACGAAGAGCACGGTTCCCACCGGCGGTGTGCAGAGCCCTATACATAGGTTGAGAACCATGATGATCCCGAAATGCGTGGGATCCACACCTAGCTGTATCGCGATCGGCAAGAAGATCGGGGTGAAGATCAGCACCGCAGGAGTGATGTCCATGAACACGCCAACTGCCAGAAGAATGAGGTTGATGAAAAGAAGGATCACGATCTTGCTGTCCGAGATGCTCATCATCGCCGCGGTCACGTTCTGAGGGATATTCTCATACGCGAGAATCCAGGACATGCCGATCGACGTCCCCACTAACAATAGAACGATAGCAGTTGTCGCAGACGTACTGAGTAGTATGTCCGGGAGATCGGCAACGGAAATCTCACGATAGACCAGTGCGAGAACGAGGGCATACAAGACTGCTACCGCCGCCGCTTCGGTAGCGGTGAACACCCCGGAGACGATTCCGCCCATTACCACAACTAGTAGCAGCAAACTGGGCAGTGCTCCGAAGAACCGCTTCAATGTCTCTCGCCCGGATACGCGCTGCGCCACGGGGTACTTCCTACGCACGGACAATACCCCCGCCACAATCATAAGTGAGAGCCCCACCAATAATCCTGGCAGGTACCCGGCCAGAAACAGAGCGGTTATCGACACGCCCCCGCTCGCCAACGAATACACTATCAGGATGTTGCTCGGCGGTATGATCAGGCCCGTCGTCGCAGAAGTGATGTTCACTGCTGCACCGAAGCTGCGCTCGTACCCGTCCTCCTCCATGCGCGGTCCCATGATGCTGCCGACCGCAGATGCTGTCGCTACTGACGAACCGGATATCGCCGCAAACAACATTGCTGCGAGGACGTTGACGTGCGCAAGGCCTCCGGGAAGTCCGCCCAGCAGAGCTTTGGCAAACTCGATGAGTCGTCTGGCGCTACCTCCTCGGTTCATCAACTGGCCCGCGAGGATGAAGAACGGTATAGCCAGGAGAGTGAAGGAGTCGAGTCCGGTGGCAATGCGCTGTGCCATTGTTGTCAGTGCGGGCATCGTCTTGATGCTCAGCAGCATTACGAGCACAGTCGAGATTCCAATCGAGAATGCGACAGGGACTCCGATCGCCAATAGCATGCCAAAAGAGACAGCGAGCACGAAGACGTCGAGCCACTCAATCACTGTGCCGTCCTCGTGACTCGGCGCTGAGCCCCACAATTGCGGCGACCGCGTAATACATGATCAAAAGGCCGCTCAACGGAAGTACGAGGTAGACGTACCCGATCGGAATGTGAAGGGCGGTGGAAGTCTGACCCAGCGTGAGGGTCAGCGTCATGAGACTCGAACCACCGATTACCAACACGGCCATAGCGAACAGGAACACCCAGCCTTCGACCACCACACCTAGATAGAACCGGGCCCGCCCTTCGAGTTTCGATGGCAAAAGGTCGATGGCAAGGTGCATCTTGTTCCCGGCGGCATACGCTGCTCCCAAGAGCCCAATCCAGATCAGCAGGAAACGGGCAAGCTCATCCGTGTACGAGGAGGGATTCGAGAGCACGAACCTGGTGAACACCTGCCATAGCACGTTCAGGACAGAGACGCCCATGATAACCACGAGTACCCAGCCAAGTGCGCGGTTCAGCATCTTGGTCGTCTCGTTCATCTGGAACCGTCTGGCTCTTCGGCTGCTGCTCTAATGCGTTCGATCAGGTAGCGCACGGCGGGATCGTCCTCGTATTCGGCCACCATCGGGTCGAGAAGTTGTGCGAACGGTGCTTTATCCGGTCGGAGTACCTGCACACCTGCTTCCTGAACTGCTCGAAGCGCTTCTTCCGTTGATTCTCGCCACAGCACCTTCTGATACTGGGCTGACTCTGCTGCCGCCTCTCCCAACCAATCCCGCTCCTGCGTCGTCAAATCGTTCCAGATGACGGTACTGATCAACAACACATCAGGCACACCTGTGTGCTCGTTTAGTGAGTAGAATCGCGCAACCTCGTAGTGCCGCGACAGAAAAAACGAAGGCGGGTTATTCTCAGCACCGTCAACGACTCCTTGCTGCAAAGCGGTGTACAGCTCACCCCAGGGTATTGGCGTCGCCGATCCGCCTAGTTCGCTCACCATCCGCATTGCGGACGCGCTTTCCTGAGTACGGATCTTCAGGCCCTCGAGGTCAGCAGGGATATCGACGGGTCTGTCTATGGTGTAGAAGCTCCTGTTGCCCGCATCGTAGAAGCATAGACCGAGCAAGCGAGAGCCTTCGGCTGAAAGCAAGAGATCTCGTCCAACGGGCCCTTCGAGGACCGCCCACTTGTGTGCCTCGTTCTCAAAGATGTACGGAAGGCTCAGCACCATATATGGCTCGGCGAAGTTCTCGAGCACCGCAGCCGAGACCTTCGTCATTCCAAGACTTCCGATTTGAAGAAGCTCCAGCGCCTGCCGCTCGGTCCCGAGTTGTTCGCTCGGGTAGATGTCGATACGCATCGCACCGGCGGATTTCTCGGCCAAACGCTCGGCCATGTAGACCATCGCACGGTGGACCGAGTGACTGGGATCGAGGCCGTGCGCGAGCTTGATTACCGTATCATCACTCCCCGTGTCGCAGGAAGCGATGCACAGTACTAGCCCGACCCACCCGAGACGACTCATGGGCTGTCCATCAGGCGTTACCAACTAAACATTGTGCCGTCGAGCTTCCTGTTGATCGGTAGGTACGCTCGTTGATAGGGGAAGGTGGCGGCAAGTTCCTCATCGATGTCGACACCCAATCCGGGAGCCTCGCCCGGGTGAAGTGTTCCGCTCTCAAAGGTGTACTCATGCGGAAATACGCGGTCTGTATCTTCGCTGTGCCTCATGTACTCCTGGATGCCGAAGTTGTGCACGCTCAGGTCGAAATGCAGGGCGGCGGCCATACAAACCGGGCTCAAATCGGTGGCGCCGTGGCAGCCGGTTCGAACGTGAAACAGCTCGGCGAGGCTCGCGATTTTGCGAAGGTGACTAATACCGCCGGCATGCACGACCGTCGTTCTGATGTAGTCGATGAGCTGCTCTTGAATCAACTGCTGGCAGTCATGGATGCTGTTGAACACCTCACCGACCGCAATCGGTGTGGTGGTATGGCGCCGGATGATTCTGAAGCCCTCCTGGAGCTCGGCCGGAACCGGATCCTCCATCCAAAAGAGTCGGAATGGCTCGAGGCTCTTGCCGAGTCGCGCTGCCTCAATCGGAGTGAGGCGGTGATGTACATCGTGCAAGAGGCTTACCTCGTCCCCGAACTCAGATCTTACCCGCGAGAAGAGCTCCGGCGCGGAATCCAGGTATCGCTCCGTGTTCCAGTAGTTTTCCGGCGGTGTCCCTGGCTCTGCGGGTTCATAGTACATATCGCCTCGGCCAACACCGTAGGTGCTCTCGAGTCCCGGGATCCCAGACTGCACTCGTATGGCTTGGTATCCGAGTTCACGGTAACGCTCTACCGCACGAAGGGTCTCATCGACGTTTGCGCCGTTCGCGTGCCCATACACCAAAACGTTCTCACGTGACGCCCCGCCCAACAGCTGATACACCGGAATGCCCAACGCCTTGCCCTGAATGTCCCACAGCGCAGTGTCAACAGCCGCTATTGCCGACATCGTGACCGGTCCACGCCGCCAGTAGGCGCCCTTGTACAGGTACTGCCACGTGTCCTCGATACGCCGTGGATCTCGGCCTATGAGGAGTGGCACAACATGATGCTCCAAATAGCTGGCGACAGCGAGTTCGCGCCCGTTCAGGGTGGCATCGCCAAGGCCGTATATACCCTTGTCTGTCGTGACCTTCAACGTGACGAAGTTGCGGCCGGGGCAGCAGACGATCACGTTTGCGTCGACGATCTTCATATTCAACTCAGTTCTTTGTCACCGGATTGCACGAAAACCACCTATCGACCGACCCGTTCATCTCGCGCTCACCCAGCTGTGTTGCGGATCCTCATACAATGCCAACTCCCTTTGTTCACCCACAAGGGCCCATAGGTAGTACAGTCGATAACCTGGCGGAGCCGCCACCGGATGGTAGCCATAGGGAATCGCGACAGCGTCACCGTCCCGCACCAAAAGGACTGTCGACTCTCCTTCGGCTGTATACAGAGCCTGAAGCCCGAACCCAGACGCTGGGTTCACACGGAAGTGGTAGACCTCCTCTAGCAGAGGCTCGCCGTCTTTCCCGTCGTGTTTGTGCGGTGGGTAGCTGCTCCAGTTGCCGGGTGGAGTGAATGTCTCGCCGACCATTAACCGCGTGACAACAGGGTCGTCCACGAAGATATCGTGCACTTCGCGCGAGTAGTCTGCCTCGCCACGCTGGTTGACCCTTATCCTTTCTGGAGCCACGAGCGTCGGAGCGTTGCCTGTCTTGGCAGGAGCCGTCACGACGATGCCCTCGAGTGAGTTGCTAGCGGTAATCTTGAGACTCGCATCCGGGGGCAAGTACAACGCAGTCGCACGTTGTACGAAAACACTCGTGCGGTTTACGTCCCAGACGCTTCCCGCTACCTCCATCCTACCGGTGCCCTCCTGTAAGACGAACACCGCCTCGGTACCCTGCGACCTGAACACCACGCTTTCGTCGGGATCGAGTCGTACGCGCCAACTGCTCAACTCTTTGGTGCCGCCCTCGCCACACGATTGGATTGCCTGCATGCCGTTCTGGCGCGGGACTCGAAATAGCGTTTCGGACAGGATCTGGCGTTTGCCGCCCCACAGAATGCTGTCTCTCATTGGTTCACACCACTCGCTAAAAACCCTCCGTCAACGGCAATTACCTCGCCAGTAACGAAGCTGGCCGCTTCGGAGGCAAGGAAAACCGCCGCACCCATGAGTTCATCGACTTTGCCGAACCGACGCATCGGAGTTCGCAAAGTCAACTCTCTGCCCCGTTCGGTTCCCTCCAAAAGGTGTCTGTTGAGATCGGTAGGAAACACACCTGGTGCTATCGCGTTCACGCAGACGCCCTTGGATGCCCACTCCACCGCGAGCGCCTTTGTGAGTCCGACGACGCCCGCTTTGCTTGCGCCATACGCAACCACCTGGTAGAGGCCCACGTATGAAGCGATTGAGGCAATGTTGATGATACGGCCCCATCCGCGTTCGATCATGTGTTCGCCAAAAACAATACACGAAAGCAGTGTTCCCTTGAGGTTTACCTCTATTATCCGGTCCCAGTCGGAAGTATCCATCTCCAGGGTGGAGACCTTCTTGGTCGTACCCGCGCTGTTCACGAGGATATCGACTCCGCCAAATTCAGCGACGCATGAACCGAGGAGTTGCCGGATCGACTCGGCATCGGTGACGTCAACGGTCTCGCGAAGTGAGCGGCGTCCGTGTGACTCGATCTCATCGGCTGCCGCCGCCACCATGTCGGCACGCCGTGAGCTGGGCACGACGTCTGCGCCAGCCAGAGCGAATCCGTTGGCGACTGCGCGACCAATTCCTGATGCGCCGCCCAATACGACAGCGGTGCGCCCGTTGAGGTCGAAGGGATCAATGCCCATGTAAGAGCTCCGTAATATGATAGGACCAGTTGATCGATCGGGGCTATATTATCCGAATGTACTTGCTGGAGTAAGGTCCTTGAAGCAATTCGTGCTGAAGTTGCACCCATCAGACAATGTGGCTGTTGCGCTGGTGCCGCTGGCGGCTGGAGCAGAGGTGACTGTAAGCGGCAGGCTGATCACCATACGTGACGATATCCCAGCCTTCCACAAAGTCGCTCTAGATGATTTGGGTGAGGGCGAATCAGTACTGAAGTACGGAGAGCCCATCGGTGAGGCCAGACAATCCGTAAGGTGCGGATCGTGGGTACACTCACACAACCTCGAGACTGGATTGTCGGGAGTTGTTTCGTATCGGTATGAACCGGAAGCTGTCGTTGGCCAGCGGAGCCCAACCGGCCTCACATTCGAAGGATACCGTCGCTCAAACGGTGCAGTGGGAACGCGGAACGAGATCTGGATACTTCCCACCGTAGTCTGTGTCAACAAGACTGCAGAATTGATCGCTCGCACCTGCAACGAGCTCTTCGGCCAACATATTGACGGTGTGTTTGCGTTTGGTCACCCGTACGGCTGCAGTCAATCGGGAGACGACCTGGAAAACACTCGGAGCGTCCTTGCTGGGTTGATGCAGAATCCCAACGCCGGCGGTGTGCTACTCCTCGGATTGGGGTGTGAGGATAACCAGCTAGAGAGTCAACTCGAGGCTGCGGGTGAAGTAGATCGAAACCGGATCCGGCACTTCAACTCGCAGGACGTTGAAGATGAAGTCGAGCGGGGCGTTGAAGCGGTGCGAGAGCTGGTGAAAGTCGCTGAGCAAAACCGGCGCACTGAGTGCTCTGTCTCTGATTTGATCTTGGGACTCGAGTGTGGTGGCTCAGATGCGCTGAGCGGGATCACCGCAAATCCGGTGGTTGGCCGAGTGGCTGACCGTGTCGTTGTGGAGGGTGGTGGTGCGATTCTCAGCGAAGTACCCGAGATGTTTGGTGCGGAACAGACGCTAATGAACCGAGCCGCCAACGAAGCTATCTTCGCTGACATTGTGCGCGTGATTGACGACTACAAACGGTATTTCGACGATTTCGGCTTTCCAATCTACGAGAACCCCTCCCCAGGCAACCTCGACGGAGGTCTCACAACTCTGGAAGAGAAGTCATTGGGGGCGATAAAGAAGGGCGGAAGCACGCAAGTGAATGAGGTTCTGCGCTACGGTGAACGAAAGAAGGCTTTGGGTCTCTCACTCCTCAATACCCCTGGTAATGATGCTGTCTCGAGCACTGGGTTGGTAGCCGCCGGGGCTACAGCCCTTTTGTTCACAACTGGCCGCGGAACACCGCTTGGTTCTCCGGTTCCGACCATCAAAGTTTCCACGAACACTCCGTTGCATGAGCGGAAACCGACGTGGATCGATTTCAACGCAGGTGCCATTGCGGACGGGACGGTGACGATGGATGAGCTGGAGACGGACCTGCTCGACCTTGTGCTACATGTTGCCAGCGGCCGCGTCCGAGCTAGCAACGAGGTACGTGGCTATCGGGAAATCGCCATCTGGAAAACCGGTGTGACCCACTAGTCATCGCAGCCAGCGATCTAGGTTTTCGCGGACGAAGCTATCGTCATTGAGTTCAGGGTAAGCGTCATAGACGCGATCGATCTCGCTTTGTTGTTGCTCTGAGATGCCCTCGTCTGGATTCAACGTCCAGATTCCTTCCAGCAATCCCTGCCGGCGCAGTACCTCGTGGATACCGACGATACATCCCTTGAAGTTGTGCGGTGCATCGAAGAATGCTGCATTGCTGTCGGTGACCCGCACGCCGATCGAAATCAACTCTGCAACGGCTTGATCGTTGGTGGCGGTATGAACCTGTTCGAGCAGCTTCACGGCGGATCTCGTCCACACTGCCCAGTGCCCCAACAGACCGCCTACGATGCGCTTTCGGCCCATCCGACCATCTGCGGTTAGCTCGAATTCCGTGAGCAAATCGGCAACTATGTTGTCGTCGTTACCTGTGTACAAGGCAATGCTGTCCGCACGACCAGAAGCGATCACGCCACGGATCACATCGACGGTCTGATAGCGGTTGAACGGTGCGATCTTGATGGCGACCACGTTTTCGATCTGACAGAATTCCCGCCAAAACGCATGATCCAGAATTCGACCACCAACAGCGGGCTGTAGATAAAACCCGACCAGCGGCAAAATCTGTGAGATTTCCCCAGAGTGTGCGAGGAGCGTCTCATTGGATTCTGTCTGAAACGCGGAAAGGCTTAGCAGACCTGCGTGAAAGCCCAGATCCGCGGCAATTCTCGCCTCCGATACGGCCTGGTCGGTCCTGCCGAGTACACCCGCGATCTTGATGATTGGTTTGCTGTGTGAGGCCGCGTATGCGTCAATCTCCTCGCGTGCCAGTTCTAGCACTGGTCTGAGCAGGCCGACGTCCGGCCTCCGGATCTCGAATTGAGTCGTGTGTACGGCGACAGCGATTCCACCGGCGCCGGCGTCTAGGTAGTAGCGGGTCAATGCTCGCTGCCGGCGGTCGTCGAGATTACGAGACTTATCTAGGGCCAGAGGATGTGCGGGGATCACCTGGCCTTTGTGCAGCTGTGCTGCGATCTCTGGTGGCAACGGTGCGTGTCTCAGAATGCTTGCTCCTGACTAATACTTGCCGTCCGTCACTTCGAAGGCAGTAGGTTTGTTCAGCAGCGGTCTTTCATTCTTCAGCCAGTCCGCGATCCAATGCACCATCTGCTCGACTGACACTCGTGGGTGACCAAACAGCCGCATGGCTTGCGAAGCGTTGGACAACAGAGCGTGTCCGGATTCCCGATTCATGAATATTGGCTCTTTTCCGAACAGCATTCCGAATCGTTCTGCGGTTTCTCGGACAGACAGAATCTCGGGACCGGTGATATTCAGAATATTCGGGGGGCTGGCACAGAGTTTCAGAGTACGAAGAGTCATACTGTTGTTGTCACCTTGCCAAATCACGTTCACATGGCCATTCGTCAGGTCTATCGGTATTCCCTGTTGCACTTTGAGGCCAATGTCGACCAGTACCCCGTAGCGCATCTCCACGGCGTAGTTCAACCGAACCATGGTAATCGCCGTGCCGTGTTCTTGGCTTGCGTACTCGAACATACGTTCTCTGCCCAGGACGGATTGTGCATACTCGCCCACCGGATCAGGCACGTCCGCTTCCGTGCTCCCTCCGGAGTGGGTGCTAACGTACGGATACACGTTACCGCTGGAATAGGCGACGATCTTCGAGTGGCGATATCTATCCGCAACGAGCGCCGGTAACTTCACATTCATTGCCCATAGGAGAGGTTTGTGCGTCGAAGCTCCGAACTTGAGCGCGGCGAGATAGAAGACATTCTGTGAATCCGGCAATTGCTCTAGAAAAGTCCGGTCGAGCATATCTCCGGCAATCGTCTCAATGCCGCTGTTTTCTAGGTGTTCTCTCGAGCCTTGGGAAGTGAACCTGGACACGCCAATTACTCGTTTGGGGACGCCTGCCTGTTCGCTAGCTCGCTTGGCCATGCGTGCCAAAGAGGGCCCGATCTTGCCACCAGCTCCAAGGAAGATGATGTCGCCTTCCAGCTCCGCGAATTGTCCGACAACTTCGTTCGGCGGCGTAGAGAGCAGATCCTCCAGCTCTTCAACATCACCTATCGTCGTTGGCATCTTCTCCACTGTGTAACACCTCTTCTATGTTGCTGCCGTCGTTACTGGTGGAAAAACCGTCCGAGCAGTTCCTGTGCGATCGACCACACCATAGCGAAGACTAACAGCAGGCCGAGCAACGCAAAGCTGTTCTGTCGCACGTTGTTTCGCAGGTCCCCCATCAGGCGCCTGTCGTTCGCAACTACAAACAGACCCAATCCAATAGCAGGCACCGCTACTACGGTAGCGCCTTGAGCCAGAACAAGTGCGTGAACGATGTTTCCTCTGAAAAAGACGGCGACTATCATGCCAGCCAAGAGGATGACCGCGGCAAACAGGCGCGGGCCGATACTCTTCATCGATCTGCCCCATCCAAAGCTG
>JBDHHK010000034.1:0-27264 GCA_039589395.1 Gemmatimonadota bacterium | reverse complement strand
GGGCCTTGCGCAGGGTGCGATGGACTTGGCTATCGAATACACTCACGAACGCCAGCAATTCGGCCAGTCGGTCAGCTCGTTCCAGGGAGTCCAGTGGATGTTTGCCGAGATGGCGACCGAGATCGAAGCCGCAAGACAACTCGTGCATCATGCGGCGCGTGTGATTGATTCGGGTCACAAGCAGATCACCAAAGTCTCGGCAATGTGCAAATTGATGGCCACGAATGTCGCGATGAAGGCTACGACGGATGCGGTTCAGCTCTTTGGCGGTTACGGGTACTGCAAAGATTACCCGATCGAGAAATACATGCGCGACGCAAAGATCACTCAGATCTATGAAGGCACGAATCAGATTCAGCGACTGGTGATCGCGCGCAACCTGCTGCGCGAGGCCGCTGGAGGAAACAGGTAAGCTCAGTAACAACAAGCGTACCGACGACGCAGTAAAGGAGCCCACTCAGTCCGATTTGATCGGGCGAGTGGGCTCGGTGTTTCTCACCACCCTTGCGCTCCCACCCTTTTCCGATTACACTTCGGTACAACTATTACCGTATTGTACTATTAGTACCCAGTCGGCTAGACCGGATAAAGAATCACAGATCCTCCTGCGGAGGGGCTACAAGAGCCATGAAGCAAAACGTTGTGGACGTAGATGACCTGCTCCCCCTCAAACCAGCGTTGTACCTGATCCTCCTTGCACTCGCTGACGGTGACCGCCACGGCTACAGCCTCAAGAAGGAGATTCTGCGCCGAACAGACGGAAAGGTCAAACTCGGTGCTGGCAGCCTCTACAGATCCATAAGGCAGCTGGTCGACCTTCAGCTGATCGAGGAGTCGGACAAACGGCCGAACCCGGCGTTGGACGACGAGCGGCGAAAATACTTCCGTTTGACTCCACTCGGACGACGCGTCGCAAAGGCGGAAACCGAGCGACTCGCAGTCCTCGTGCAAGTTGCGCAGTCTTCCAAACTGGGCGGGTGAGGAACGGGTGCAGGTGAAAAACAGGTTCCTTCGGCGCTACCGAATACTCCTGCGCCTTTATCCCAAGCGGTTTCGGGAGCTGTATGGAGACGAGGCGATGTTGCAGCTCCAGGCCGACATGAAGGAAACGCGCGCGTTCGCCAAAGTCACCTGTGTGGTCGAGTTCTTGTTTGCAGGCGTTGCAGAACGGGCCCATTACATCGCCAGGACAACGAAGTCGAAAACAGAGCAACGGAAAGGCAGTATCATGAGCTCGCTTGCTCAGGATGTACGGTACGCCGCTCGCGGCTTTCTCAAGCAGCCAGGCTTTGCGATTGTCGCGGTGGTTTCCCTTGCGCTGGGTATCGGCGCCAACACGGCCATCTTCAGCGTGGTCAATGGCGTTCTGCTCCGGCCGCTCCCGTACGACGAACCTGAGCGCGTGGTGCAGATCGTCGGCACTCTGCAAGGGGAGTTAGTGCGCCGGCACTCCTGGCTCGCGTACCCTGAAATCGAGGATATCCGCGAAGCGAGCGGCGCACTCGAGCACGTGTCCGCTTTTCAATGGTGGAGCCCGATCATGTACGGTGATGGTGAACCGACACGCCTTTCCGGACAAGGCGTATCGGCAAACTATTTCGAAATCTTTGGTCTCCAGCCTACTGCCGGACGATTTTTTCTACCAGAGGATGAGGTACTGGGACATGAGCCGGTTGTGGTTCTCAGTCATGCCTTCTGGCAACAGAGATTCGGAGGGGACGCAAACGTTGTCGGAACGACGTTAGATCTCGACGGCACCAACTACTTGATCGTGGGAGTTGCACCCGACCATTTCGTTGATCCTTTCGGCGACCAACCGCAGATCTGGCGCTCCCGCCCTCCTGGCTGGGATGTCACCAGATTGGCTCGTATCAACCACAGTTGGCGAGCGATCGGTAGGCTCGCGGACGACGTCACGTTGCAGCAAGCACAGGCCGAGTTAGACCTGATCTGGAACGGCTTCAGGGAGGAGTATCCCGACAGCCACAGCGAAGACGGCGCGGTACTGGTGGGCGCGAAGGATTGGATGGTCGGCAACGTCCGCACCGCCATTCTGGTGCTTCTGGGTGCGGTGGGCTTAGTGCTGCTCATTGCCTGCGGCAACGTTGCCAACCTATTCCTGACCCGAACGGTCACAAGAGGACGCGAAGTCGCATTGCGCGCTGCGATCGGAGCAAGCCAAGGGCGTATCGTCAGACAGCTCGTCACCGAGGTCGGTCTCCTGTTCGTGGCCGGTGGGACGCTCGGGTTCGGATTGGCTTGGATCGGCAAAGACCTCCTACTGTCGATGGGTAGTCAGAACTTACCTAGAATGTCAGAGACGCAGATCGATCTCCCCATTCTGGGATTCACGCTAGTCGTCTCGCTGGTATGCGGATTGGTGTTCGGACTCACCGCTGCATATCCAATTGCACGTAAGGACCTTGCATCTACACTGCAGTCTGGAGGCCGCACTACATCGGGCGACTGGAGGAGTCAGAAGGTACGAGGTGCCCTCGTGGTGTCAGAGGTTGCTCTAGCGCTGGTACTCCTCGTTGGTGGCGGGTTGTTACTGCGCAGCCTCTGGAACCTGCAGAACGTGGAGCCGGGTTTCCAACCAGAGAATGTGCTCACCATGCGCGTGTACCCGCGCGCCGGGACTTTTGGAGAGCACGAGGAAGTCACGTCGCTGTACGAACAGGTGACGCAGCGCGTTAGCGCAATTCCCAGTGTCACCGCAGCCGGAGCCGCTAATTTCATCCCAATGTCGTCAGGCCAGAACTGCGAGTTCGTGTGGCCCGACGATCGTCCGATCCCTAGTCGCCAGGAATTCGCCACCATGATTGAGCCGCGGTGCCTCGAGGTCCGGGTGGTGACTCCCGACTATTTCCAGGCGCTGGGAATTCCCGTAATACGCGGACGGGCCCTAACCGAACAGGACAGAGAAGCCGACACCCCAGTGGCATTGATCAACCAAACCACTGCCAATCTCATGTTTCGCGACGAAGACCCACTCGATCAGCGTCTCACACTCTACGAGACCAGGGATTACCTGCCAGACGTATCACGCACGATAGTGGGTGTGGTGGGGGATGTAAGACAGGTGGGTCTCGCAGCCGACCCTGTTCCAGCCATATACATGGCTCACATCCAAGAACCGGATCCAGGCCGCAGGAGAGTGATGACACTCCTGATCCGCACCGAACGAGACCCGACGGATGTGGCCGAGCTTGCCCGAGCGGCTGTTCGGCAGGTGGACGGCGGTATTTCCATTGACTTCGTACAGACGATGACCGCTGTCGTCAATCGCACAACAGCACAACCGAGATTCCGCACGAACCTGGTTCTCTTGTTCGGCGGGATCGCTCTGGTGCTCGCGATGGTGGGCGTCGCAGGAGTCGTGGGATATGCGGTATCTCAGCAGATACCGGAGATTGGCCTCCGCATGGCGCTAGGCGCACAGAGCCGTGACATCTACTCCATGGTCATGGGCCACGGGATCAAACTCACGGCAATGGGAGTGGTGGTCGGATTGACCGGTGGATACGCCACCACCAGGGTAATGTCAGGTCTTCTTTTCGGGGTGTCCGCGGTCGATCCTGTGAGCTTTTTCGGTGCGGCAGCCGTGCTTACACTAGTCGCCGTGGTGGCCGTTTGGATCCCGGCTAGAAAGGCACTTCGTGTAGACCCTGTTGTGGTACTTGATAGCGAATAGTTGTTACTTGGCCTTGAAGCGCGCCTTTTCGTCAAACATGTCGATCACCTTGACTGCACTGTGGAACTCAGCCGAATGGACCACGCCGGCCGGAATCGCGTACGTATCGCCCTTCTTGTACCGAGTGCTCACTCCATCAACCGTTAGGGTCATTTCTCCTTCCAGCACGACCCCGAACTGCGCACCATGGCTGTGCTCCGGCACACCACCAATCGGATCGATAGCCATGAATACGAGCTGTTGATCTTCACTTTGCATCAGCCAACCACATACGCCATCGAACGGGATGTCGGCCTCGGGCAGGTCGGTAATCATCTTCGGGTATTCCATCCTGCTATCCTCCAAAAATTCGAAAAGCCTTTGCCGTGCGGATCAGCCCGCTGAGTCCATGACTACCTCAGCTTCTTCGACCATTTCCGCGGCACTCGGAATCGGCGACCCAATACCTGTTTTCGCGAGTGCCATCCCTATCAAAGCGCCCACCACTCCAGGAACTATCCAAGCAAACCCGGCATTCGCGAGCGGAATGTAGGTTATCGCGGTGTTGACGATTTCGATGGGCAAGTTGGCAGCAGTCAGAGCCTCGAACATGCTCGTGCTCAAGGCGCCGATCACGGCACCAGCATAAACGGCGCTGTGAGCAACGGCGCGGCCCAAAAGCGTGAGAATGATGAGGCAGATGGCGACGGGATACATCGTGACCAGTACTGGCACCGATACGGCAAGGATGGTCGTCACTCCGACAATCGCAAAGACCGCGCTGAACACCACGGTTGCGATGCAGATTGCGGTGTAGCCAACCTTGCCTTTGGAGAGAGTGCTGAAATAGTCGCCAACTGTCGCGGTGAGCGCGATGGACGTTGTGAGGCATGCCAAGCCAACAGCCCCCCCCAGTGCGACCTTTCCGCCACCGCCGAGAAGACGCTGGGTGATACCAATGAGCAAGTCTGTGCGCTCGACATCGGGCGGATACACAGATCCGGCGGTTGAACCCAGGTACATCAGCCCACCATACACCAGGCCCAATCCGGTTGCAGCAATCAACCCGGCGAACGAAGTCATCTTGACCTGCTCACCGACGTTGGCGTAGCCCTTGAACACCAGCGCGGCGATCACTATCTGAGCGAATACGATCGAGGCCAGCGTATCCATCGTCAGGTAGCCTTCCCTGAAACCATTTCCAAATGGACGTTCGAATCCGACGTCTACAATCGGGCCTACTGGGGTGAATACGCCTTTGAGAATGATCCAGGCCAAGGTGATGAAAAGAAACGGAGTAAGATACCTCCCGATCTTGTCCACCACGGTGGATCTGTTTAGGGCGAACGCCAGAGTGACACCGAAGAAAACAACTGAAAAGATCGCGGGGTGAAAACTCTCGAATGCCGGTCGGATACCCATCTCGTACGCCGTTGCACACGTCCTGGGGATCGCGAGCAGTGGTCCTATTGCCAGGATGACGAGTATGCTCATGATCCGCCCAAACAGCGGATTCACCCTGTTGCCCAGGTGCTCCACTGTTCCGCCGGCCCTCGCAGCCGCCATGATCCCCAGCAGCGGCATGCCAATTCCCGTGATCAGAAAGCCCAGCAACGCAAACTTCCAAGTAGTGCCGGCCATCAGGCCCATGAACGGAGGGAGGATCAGATTTCCGGCCCCGAAAAACATCGCAAACAAAGCAACGCCTACGACAATGACGTCCGTTGTCTTCTTGCCCATTTACAATTCTCCCAGGGAATTCCCCGTGTAGCTCGTTTCCGAACCTAACGAGATTCCCCAAGTTGCCAAGTCGGGGCCCGTTGACCGGAACGAGCTATTGCCCGCAGAAGCTCAGTGGAGTCAATTAAGTGTTGCACTACTTCAAAAGGAATCTGCGATGACGAAGATGTCGTACGCGGTGGCCGGAATTCTCCTTTTCCTGTGTTCACCTCTCCTAGCGCAGCAAAGCCCCCTGACGGTAGCCGAATCGAGTGGATTTACGGCCACTTCACGCCACACGGACGTGACCGCTTTCATACGAGAGTTGCAGAGAACGAGTTCCCAGATTCGCGTGGAAACCATTGGTACGACGGCCGAGGGACGTCAGATACCAATGCTGGTAATAGGCGATCCAGTCCCCGCCTCACCCGCAGATCTAAGGTACGACGACCGTGCAGTCGTCTACATTCAGGCCAACATCCACGCCGGTGAAGTCGAAGGCAAGGAAGCAACTCTGATGCTCGCCCGCGACATCCTGAATGGCACAGCCCCGTCGTATTTGGACAAACTCGTCATTCTGATCGTGCCGAACTTCAACCCCGACGGCAATGAGAAGATCAGTACAGAAAACCGCCAGAATCAACACGGTCCGGAGCAGGGCGTCGGCATCCGTTACAACGGGCAGAATCTCGACCTGAATAGAGACGGCATCAAGCTGGAGACTCCTGAAGCGCAGGGCTTGGTGAAGAACGTGCTCCTACGATGGGATCCGGTGTTCTTTCTCGACAGTCACACCCACAACGGGTCTTACCATGAGGAGCCGGTGACCTGGACGTGGGGGCTGAATCCGAACGGCGACATGGAGATTATGAACTACATGGAGACCATCTTGTTGCAGTACGTGACGGATCGCATGCGTGACACGTATGGGGTGCTCACGATCCCGCACGGTGACTTCATGAATGTCCGCGAGCCAGCTCGAGGGTGGGTACCACTAGGCCCTCAGCCACGATACTTGAGCAACTATGTGGGTCTGAGGAACAGACTCTCGATATTGAACGAGCAGTACCCATACGCCGAATATGAAGATCGCGTGCGCGGCGCATATTCGCTCTTCCTCACATTTCTTGACCACCTTTACGCCAACAAGGACAGAGTAGTCACGTTGGTGAAGGACGCAGAAAGCAGGACCATCGCTCGCGGCGTTGACCCGAGTGAAGCCGACGGCATTGTCGTCGAGTTCGAGCGCGCGGCAATCGATCAGTTACTCACAATTCGTGGATACGAGATGGAGCTCGTCGAGGGCTTTGGCGGCAGAATGCAGGGAAGGCCGACCGAACGCACCGTTACCTACAACGACGTCCCGTACTATTCCCGGTATACTCCGACTCGCACAGTTCCTTACCCTCGAGGGTATTTCATTACCGCTCACGACGAAGCTGTGATCGGAAAACTCAATCAACACGGTATAACCGTCGAACGACTTCTCGAACCAGTCACTGCGAACGTGCAAAGCTATT
This sequence comes from Gemmatimonadota bacterium, assembly GCA_039589395.1. GTDB lineage: Bacteria > Gemmatimonadota > Gemmatimonadetes > Gemmatimonadales > GWC2-71-9 > JBDGYW01. The sequence continues at coordinate 20,352 of JBDHHK010000034.1, read as the reverse complement.
CCGTAACTGGCCTGACGCCTTCGAGCCGGCCAAATCAGGGACACTATACGAGCTCCGTCGAAGGCGAGTACGGAACCGAGACGCGTGAATTCCCGACTGGAACGTACCATGTGAGCACTGCACAGGCACTCGGGACACTTGCCGCGTACATGCTGGAGCCAGAGACCGACGACGCTCTCGTCGTCTGGAACTACTTCGATCGTTACCTCGCCACACAATGGAGTAACGCGGCTCAGACTTATCCGGTATTCAAGCATACGGAAGAGCTGCATCTCGCAAAGGAGGCGGTCGCACCCAATGGCTGAACTCAAGATCTCTCCGTTCCGCACAACGAAGGTGCTGCGTACTCAAATTGACGAGTTGCTGGACGTAGTCTCGAAGGCTGCTCTGGCATACAAGCAGGGGATGAGTCGAACCGTCCGTGCCGGCTGGGACGATGATGCCGAAGAGCGATTCGAGCAGATAAGTGCCTTCGAGACGCGCGGAGACAGACTACGCGACGAAATCGGACAGTCGCTGTACGCAGAGATGCTGTTGCCAGATAGGTCTGGGGACGTCCTGGGGCTGCTTGGATCCCTGGACCGACTCCTCGACGATATGGAACACAGCTTCGTAGTGATGCGAATCGAGCGCCCTGAGATTCCAGCCGAGTTTCACGACAAGTGGCTGGAGTGTGTTGCGCTCGCGGCAGACACCGTCGAGCAGGTAGTGCTCGCGGCGCGAAGTTACTTTCGCGACCCACAAACAGCTCGCGACCACATTCACAAAATTCACTTCTTCGAAAAGGAAACTCAGCTTACGGCGCTCCAGATAATGGAACATGTGTTCCGATCGGATCTGGCGCTCGATCGCAAGATGCAGATTCGCGGGCATGTCTGGCTGATCCATAGGCTAGCCGACCTGGCCGACGACGCCGGCGATGCTCTAGCTATCTACGCGGTGAAGCGGTCGGTGTAAGTGGACCTCGCGTTTATCGTCTTTCTGTCGAGTGGTTTGTTCCTTGGATGGTCGTTGGGCGCAAACGATGCCGCCAACGTCTTCGGCACGGCTGTCGGCAGCCGGATGCTGCGGTTTTCGACTGCGGCAATCGTATTCGCAATCTTTGTGATATTGGGGGCTGTGGTCAGCGGCAGTGGCGCCTCACACGGCCTCGGTGAACTCGGATCGGTCAATGCGCTGGGCGGCTCCTTCACGGTGGCGCTTTCTGCCGCAATCACAGTGTACGGTATGACCAAGCTCACCCTTCCGGTGTCGACCACTCAGGCCATCGTTGGAGGCATTCTTGGCTGGAACCTATTCAGTGCAACCGCGATCAACTGGAGTACGCTCACCAAGATCCTGGGGACTTGGGTTGCCTGTCCAATCCTAGGGGCGATCTTCGCCTTGACTCTTTACCGCATGACGGCATTGGCATTACGCATAACCAAACCGCACCTTCTTTCCCTCGACCAGTGGACGCGCGTCGGTTTGCTCATAGCCGGGGCGCTCGGCGCTTACAGCCTGGGAGCAAACAACATCGCCAACGTGGTTGGCGTCTTTGTACCAGCATCACCACTAACGGATATCAGGGTTGGTGGCCTGTTCACGCTCACGGGCCCACAACACCTCTTCCTATTGGGCGGACTAGCAATTGCTGTTGGCGCTTTCTTCTCGCGTCGCGTGATGATGACCGTAGGAAAGGACATCGTGGCAGTGGGGCCCGTGGGAGGTTGGGTGGTGGTCATGGCTCACGCGCTGGTGTTGTTCGTCTTCTCGTCGCAGTCGCTCCAATCGATCGTGGTGGATGCCGGTCTGCCGCGAATCCCACTGGTCCCAGTTTCGAGTTCCCAGGCGGTTGTCGGGGCTGTTTGCGGCTTGGCACTGGCCAGGGGTTTTTGTGGTTTGCGACAGATAAGGTGGACGGTGCTCCGCAACATAGCGGTCGGCTGGGTCGCCACTCCAGTCGTAGCAGCAGTCATCAGTTATGTAGCATTGTTTTTCGTTCAGAATGTGTTTGAGCAGGTGGTGTATCTGTAGGAGGAGCAGGAGGAGCAGGAGGGGCGGGAGGAGCGGGAGGAGGTCGGTTCCTCTCCCGCCGCTCCCGCTTCTCTCGCTCCTGCGACTCTGCAAGTTTGGATTTCCCTTAATCCCCAACTAGTGGCTCGATTAGCTCGATCGCCGAGACCGCATCCACCCCCGTGAAGTGCTTGATTTGCTGGCGGCAGGAAAAGCCGGGAGCTACGACCGTCGTGCCGGCTTCCTTGTTTCGTATCGCAGGGAACAGTCTACGCTCACCGACCGCCTTCGAAACTTCGTAGTGCTCCTTCTCGTAGCCGAACGATCCTGCCATGCCGCAACAGCCGGCATCGGCATCGACGACCTCGCACCCGGGTAAACGGGAGAGCAGACTCGTGGCAGGAGCAGTTCCTACCAACGCCTTCTGATGGCAATGACCATGTAGTAGGATTCTCGCTGAGCCACCGGCGACCAGCGTCGCCACATCTCTGCCGGCGGCACTCAAAACATCTTCCGCCCACTGCTCCACTGTCATCGCGGCCGCAGCAACGGTCTCTGCCTCTTCTCTCATCTCACCCCGGAGCAACAGCGCATGGTCATCGCGCACGGCGGAGTAGCATCCCGGTTCGCAGAACACGATGGGCACCCCAGCCTCAGCGAGAGGGAAAAGGGCCTGAGCCGTAGCGGCTGCCTGCACCTTTGCCTGATCGAGGAATCCCTTGGATATCAGAGGGCGTCCGCAGCAAACGCGAGGAGGAACAACCACATCGATACCCAGCTTTCGCGCCAGTTTGACTGTCGCGATGGCATGCTCGGGCTCATAGTGGTTGGTAAACGTATCCACAAACACTGCCACCTTCTCCCGCTCCTCCCGCTCCTCTCGCTCTCCGTGTCTTCTCCACCACTTCAAAAACGTTGCACGCGTGAACTTCGGTAAGCTCCTCCTCCGATCGATCCCCAGCAGCTTCTCTCCAAACCACTGCGATATCGGATTCCTGAACTTCCAGTTGGACAACGGTGCAAACCTGCTGCCCCATACTGCTGCACGTTCGGCTGAGGCGAGAACATGTGCCCTCATCGGTGCGCCATGCGCGCGATGGTATTGGTGGAGAAACTCGCTCTTCATCCGCGCCATATCGACGCTGGTTGGACATTCGGACTTACATGACTTGCACTCGAGGCAGAGATCCATCACCGGGTAAAGGGCGGGGTCAGTCAAGCCCAGCGGCCCCAACTGACCGGAGATCGCGAGCCGGAGCGCGTTGGCCCGCGCGCGCGTACTGTCATTCTCCTCCAGGGTTGCCATGTACGAAGGGCACATGGTCCCAACGAGCGTCTTCCGGCATGCCCCTACTCCACCGCACTGCTCGGCTGCACGTGATATCCCGCCGAAATCGGAGAAGTCGAACACCGTGTCGATCTCATTGGTCTGATATTCCGGACCGAACTTGAGGTTCTTAGTGATCGGTTCGGCGTGAACGATTTTCCCGGGATTGAATATCCCGGGATCATCAAACGTCTGCTTGATCTCGCAGAACGCGTCGTAGATGACTGGCCCGAACATCTTGCGTTGGAATGGCGATCGCACCAGGCCGTCGCCGTGCTCGGCTGAGAGAGCGCCGCCGAACTCGAGCACCAGGTCCGCAACCTGCTCCGCTATACGCTCGAACTGCCCAACGCCTTCCACGGTCTTCATATTGATGGCCGGCCTGATATGCAGCAGGCCGACAGAGGCGTGCGCGTAGTAGCTGGCGGTTGTTCCGTTCTCCCAGACTAGTGCGTCAAACCGGTCGATGTACTCCGGCAACCGATCGGCGGCAACAGCTGTGTCTTCAACGTAGGCGATGCCCTTCGTGTCTCCCGTCTCGGACATTGCGAGCCCAAGCCCCGCCTGTCGCAGCTTCCAAATTCGCGCCTGGGCTGCAGGCTCTATCGCGCGATGCATCTGGGTGCTCAGGCCGCGTTCTCGAAGGTCGGCTTCCAACCGATCGACTCGCTGGGGCAGTTCCTCGACAGTGTCACCGTAGAACTCAACGATGTGCATCGCAGCGGGATCGCCCACGATGAAATCTCGGAGCGGCTCGAACTCCCGTTTGCCACGTGTCTGTTCGAGCAGGTTGCGGTCCATCAACTCCACGGCGGAAGGCTTGTGTTCGAGAATGAACTGCACAGCTCGCATTGCATCTTGGAGACTCTCAAACTGCGGTACGCATAGTACCTTCGCCTTGGGCAGCTCTACCAGGCGCAACTTCGCCCTCAGCACTATGCCGAGCGTCCCCTCCGAACCCACCAACAGCTTGCACAGGTCGAATTGCCCGTTTGAGGGCACGAAGTGGTCGAGGTTATAGCCGCCAACTCGCCGCTTGATCTTTGGATATCTGAGATCGATTTCCGCTGCGAGCGTTGTCGCCAGCCTGCGCACCGTCTCGTAGCAACGACCTTCCAGACTGTCCAAAACACACTTCTGCTCCAATTCGTCAGATTCGAGCGCTCGTACGGTTACGACACTTCCATCGGCAAGCAACACTGTAAGCTCGAGAACGTAGTCGATCGTAGAACCGTAGATGATCGACCGTGTTCCCGAAGAGTTGTTCGCGATCATGCCGCCAATCGTTGCCCGGCTCGCGGTGGAAATATCGACGGGTAACTGCAGCCCGTGAGGTTTCAAATAGTTATTGAGTTCGTCGAGAACGACGCCAGGTTCCACTACCACGGTCCGGGCGTCAAAGTCGAGTTCCAAGATACCGCGCATGTACTTCGAGAAATCGATCTGCACGCCGGGGCCAACGGCCTGGCCACTTTGTGACGTGCCCCCACCGCGAGGTGTGATCGACACGCCGGACTCTCGGCAGATCCTGACCGTATGGAAAACGTCGTCCGCTGTCTTGGGTATTACCACGCCGGCGGGAAAGATCTGATAGACGCTTCCATCAGTCGAGTAGATGGCCCGTGAGATCTTGTCGAAGCGGACTTCGCCCTCTAGAGCGTCCCTTAGCGTTTTTTCCAAGGCAATCGCGGAATCAGAAGTCGCCAACTACTCCCCCGCCCAGATCGAGTTCTTTAAGAATCTCACACCAATCCGACGGCCCACATGATCCAGACCGCCGCAAACGACGCAACACCTCCCACAAACGTCACACCGCCAAATCCCAACAACGCTTCCTTTACCTCGAGTTTGCTCAGCGACGTACATACCCAGAAATAGCTCGAGTTCACGTACTTGATGATCACCGATCCCGATGCCCCAGACAACATTGCTGCCTCAGGCGAGAGATCGAGCGCCCCCAACATAGGTGCCACCAAAGAGCCGGCGGTTATGACTCCGACGGTGGTGGACCCGGTGAGCATGTTACCGATCACCCCTATCATAAAGGGCAGTAGGATCGCGGGCAGGCCGTGAGAGGCAAAGATGTCGGCCACGAAGTTCACTGCCGGGGTGCCCTTGAGAATAGCACTCAATGAGCCACCCAGGCCCGTGACCACCAAGATCATTGCGGAGGTCTTCAGTCCATCTTTAACCCACTGGTTGGTTGTTTTTGTTTTGTCTGCCTCAGGTGCAATGTTGATGAACGCCAGCCATAGACCAATGGTGAGCGCAACTACCGGCCAGCCAACATACGCTAACACGACGCGGATCATATGGCCTTCATCGAGAACCAGTTTCGCCACGCTCTGAGCGCTGATCAGTAACACCGGTATCACGATCGGTGCGTACGAGCGAAACGTCGACGGAAGTTTCGTAAACCCCGAAGTGTCGAGTAGCCCCTGGTCCTTGTACTCTTCGGATGGCAAAGTCTTGATCCTCGGGCCGGCGATATATTGGCCCCAGATCCATCCTGCCACTGAGCCAACTAAACATGCAATCGCTCCGAAGATGATTGTCTTGCCTATGTCGGCTCCAACTAGAGCTGCAGCTGCAAGCGGACCTGGAGTAGGGGGCACGATCGCGTGCGTGAGTTGCAGCGCTCCGACCAGTCCAATGGACATCGTGCCGATGCTGACCCCCATCGCTTGCGCGGCCGAGTGCACCAGGGGATTCAAGATCACATAGGCAACATCTGAGAATATCGCGACCCCCAACACGAACCCGGTCAGTGTCAGAGCAAAAGGCATGCGATGTGCGCCCACCAGACGGACCATTGACCGTGTTATCACCTGTATGGCGCCGGTGTGCCTCAGCGCTTCGGCAATGATAGAGCCGAGCACGATCACAATCCCGATCTTGCCAAGTGTGTTGCCGAACCCCTGTTCGAACGCGGCGATGAAGTTGTTCCTCTGAATCCCCGGGAGCACGCCGAACAGCAATATCGGGAGGAGAAGGGCAAGGAATACGTGCCACTTCCACCTCGCGATGAGGAACAGAAGCAGGACGATACATCCCGCGAAACCAATCAACGCGAGGACGACGCTTGTGGTGACCGCGGTATTCGGATCCATATCAGTGTATTGCCGAGCGCAGCCGAGCTACGCTGCTGTCGATGCGAGGTAGTCTAGAGCCGCGTTCACGCCACCCTTTGCGTGTGGAACGCCTGCTAATCCGAGGCCCATTTCCACACCCGCCAATGTACCCGAGAGCATTAGCTCGTTGAAATCTCCAAGGTGACCAATCCGGAACACCCTGCCCTTGACCTTTCCGAGGCCGGTTCCGAGCGACATGTCGAAGTTCCTCAATATGAGGCGGCGTAGCTCATCCGCATCGTGCCCATCCGGCATCCAAACAGCGGTCAGCGTGTCCGAGTATTCGTCCGGGTTCAAGCAACAAAGCTCTAGGCCCCACCCCTTGACGGCTTCACGTGTAGCCTCGGCTAGCCTGTGGTGTCGAGCATAGACGTTTTCGAGACCTTCCTCCAACAACATGTCCAGAGCCACATCCATACCGTACATCAGGTTGGTGGGTGGTGTGTATGGGAAGAAGCCACGTTCATTCATGTTCAGAACGGGTGCCCAGTCCCAATAAGATTTCGCGAACCCCGAGGATCTGGAGGCTTCCAGGGCCTTCTTGCTCGCGACATTGATTGCGAGCCCCGGCGGCAGCATGAAACCCTTCTGCGATCCGCATATTGAGACGTCGGCACCCCACTCGTCGTGACAAAACTGGATTGACCCAACCGACGAAATGCCGTCGACCATCAAGAGCGCCGAGTGACCCACAGCATCGATGGCGCGACGGACGGCCGCAACACCGTTTGTGATGCCAGTGGAGGTTTCGTTGTGGAGCACAAAAACAGCCTTGATAGCTCCGTCTGTATCTTCACCGAGCTTTGCCTCAACATCTGACGGATCGATTCCGTGACGCCAATCGCCTTCCACCCATTCCACCTCTATTCCCAGACGCTCGGCAACATTGCGCCAGGCGGTTGCGAATTGGCCCGTCTCAAATGCCAACACCTTCTCACCTGGCGATAACGTGTTGACGATAGCCGCTTCCCATGCACCGGTTCCCGAAGCTGGAAACATCAGAACCGGATCAGTTGCTTGGAATACCAGCTTCACCCGATCGAGGATTCTGAGCGTCATCGCTGCGAACTCGGGCCCGCGATGGTCGATCGTGGGTTGGGCCATGGCACGGAGGACTTTGTCCGGCACGTTTGATGGCCCGGGTATTTGCAGAAAGTGTCGCCCAGACTTAAATGGCTTCGAGTCGGTCATATACGAACTCCATATGTTCCGCGGCTGAAGCCGCGGCTCGGCGAGAAGACTGTCGCTGAAGCGACGCTCTGAGTGCCCCGCGTAGAATCGACACTGCGCCGCGTTATTGCAATACCACAATGACCGGGCACGGGGCCCATTCTACCACATGCGGCACCAAATCTTCCTTCACATAGTCTGGACAACGCGCGATCGTGAGCCATTGATTGACGCCAAAGGGGCAGTGATACTCCGCCGCCTGCTTCCGGGAATCGCCAGGCAGGAGCGAGCGAGGATTGTTGAATTGGGCATGGTGCGCACTCATGTACACGCACTCGTGGAGGTCCATCCTACCACGTCGATTCCCCGCCTGATGCAGCGCCTCAAGGGCGGTAGTTCGGTGATCGTGAATCGCGAACGTGGATCTTCAAGACTCAATCCTCTGCGGTGGGCAAAGGGCTACAGCATCAGTTCTGTAAGCCCGCTTGCTGTGGAGCGGGTCAGATCCTACGTGAGGAGGCAACCCACCCATCATCCCGCAGAGGCAATCAGGGATCCTCGAGGCAAGATATCCAGGTCGCAACGTGTCGCTTTAGCGACAGTCGGTGAGCCGAGCCGCGGCTTCAGCCGCGGGAAGAAAGAGTTCTATCCCTCCAGCAATCGTTTCGCCCGCGCCGGATTGTAGACTCCACAAGGGCAGAATCGCGCCATCGTTTTCGCGGCTTCTTCCGGACTGCGGCGTCCCTGATTCACCATATCAATCATCTTTCTGGCCAGGTTCGAGGATACCATGCCATGCCCACACATCGTCGACAGCTCCAAAACTTTTCCTTCTGGGAGACGTTTGTTTGGATCGTCGAACCCGAGTGAGTACTCAACGCTGTGACGTGCGATGGAGCACGCCGCAGCTAATTCTCTGGCTCCCTCAACCGCTGCACTCACGTTCACTGATAATCCCAGGTCGGCGCTGATCAACTCGCGCAGACAAGCCTCCGCTTTTTCACTCGAGTCGAAGACGGCGGCAGCAGTGGCGGTCCTGTGGACGCCTGCAACGACTCCTTTGTGATCAGGTGAAAGATCTCTTTGCCAATGAACCTTTGGACTGAGGTTGCGGGAGGGACGATAACTGCCCGCATCTGAGTTCCCCATGTTGGACGGAGCATGCTTCGCGCAGATGCTCAAGAAGGCCTTGAGCTTCTCTACGGCGCCTTCGTCATTCTTGCCCTTGCATGGAATAGCAAAGATGACGTAGTCGTCGTCGAAGCTGGCTGCTTCGCCATATCGGTGAAGCGTGTTAGTCATGATTGCGGTTGGTTATTCGGCCCAGGCCCATGTTTGTCTTGGCTCTATGGAACTGTACTTCTACGCCTTTCAAGAGAGGAGCCACAACTAGATCATCGCCTCCTTCAGAACAACGCGTTGCGACTCCTATAGCAAAAACGGTGTCGATCTGTTTTGCCGTCGCTGACACGGTGTGTAACACATCGCGCAACTCGCCGACAGGAGTCTTGAGCTCAATTATCGCGGATAGGATCTTCTCGTCCAGGATGTCGGCCTTGAGCGTTCCCTTGGTCTCATCTTCCATCAGGTTCGTTATTGGGTTCTTTTCCTCGAAGGCCACACCAATACCCGCCAATGCCGTTGTCATAGTCTGGATCTGGCGGAACCAGACTCCAACACCCGGGCGTCCCATCTCGATCACGTAACCGACCTCGCCAACGTCCACTCGCCCAGTGACGTCATTCGTTTTCACCTCTTCCGTGCCGCGGCCGTGAATTCCCGTTGATTCGTGCTCAACCAAGGGATCGCTAAAGACACGTCGGACTATTCGCGGCCAGGTCAGATCTTCCAGCACAAAGGCTGCGGTAGGGCAGACATCGGGTTCGGGCTCAAAGCGGAACCTCAAAACTTTCGCAACGGCCCGCACCGCGCGTACGAGAACAGGGTTCAGGTGCTCCTGACTCATGCCACGGTAGCAGGTACCGCACTCGACGCACTCGTCGAGATCGATCACCGCACGATTTGTGGATGCGTCGACAACAATTGCGCTCATGGGACAAACGGGAACGCAATTCGCGCACGCGACACATTTCGCGGGGTTTATTCGCATAGCGAAATCACTCGACACCTCTGAGGGGAAACGATCCGATAGACAAAGATAACCGGAGGCGACTTCAACGTTTAGCTCACCTCAGCTGTAGAGCAAAGTGGAAGGACGGTGCAGTTGCGAAAGGAGGGGCGAAAAGATGACACTCGAAATGCTCGTATCCACAGTGCCGACGCTCATGTATTTGAGCACCGCTGCCTTGCTTCTGCTGATCTTGGGAAGTACAGTTTACAAAAGGCCGGCTCACCTGCGGCGCGCGCCACCTCGCCTACCCATTACCGACCGCGCGGGGCGCTTAACCATCTCAGCGCGTTCCTCTGGTTGCAGCGGCATGATCGCCGGTTCGAGGCCCGGCACGACATCACGATGAAAGCTACGCACCATCAGCTTCTCAACGTCGCGCATCAGGAGCCATTCGTCGGGTGACATTAGAGTCAATGCCACACCGAAGCCGCCGGCGCGCGCGGTACGGCCCACTCGGTGGATGTAGACCTCTGGATCATGAGGCACATCGTAATTCACAACCATGAGGATGTCGTCAATGTCTATGCCACGCGCGGCAACATCGGTTGCTACTAGCACCTGAGTTTTGCCATTCTTGAAGCGTGCCAACGCCTTGTCGCGCGACACCTGAGTTTTCCCCCCATGAAGTGCCGATACGTTTACACTCTCACGGCGTAGATAGAACGCCAACTTGTCTGCGCCATGTTTCGTACGGGTGAAGACGAGTGTACGGCCCTTGCCGGGTACCTCCTGCAGCATCCGGAGCAGAGCCTCTCGTTTGTTATTCTTGTCCACCGCCACCAAAATGTGTTCGACTCCCTCCGCGACCTCAGCACGCCGGCCAATTTCTACTTCAGCGTGTTTGTTGAGTGCACGTCTGGCAAGTCTGTCTACGTCTGCGGAAATGGTTGCCGAGAAGCACATTGTCTGGCGCTCTGACGGCAGAGATTCAAGTATCCTGAGCACGTCGGGCGCGAAGCCCATGTCTAGCATCCGATCCGCTTCGTCCAGTACTAGAACCTCTAGTGTCGAACTATCCACATGTCCTCTTCCCATGTGGTCCAACAAACGGCCCGGAGTGGCGACCACTATGTCGACGCCACGCTTGAGCGCACGCGTTTGTGGAGCCATCCCGACTCCGCCGTACACCGCGACCGCCCTGACCTCGGTATAACGCCCATATGCTTGCGTTGCTATGAGGATTTGTTCCGCGAGTTCCCTCGTGGGCGTCAGTATCAACGCTCGAAGCGTTCCTAACGAACCGTCCTTTAGGCGTTGAAGGATCGGCAACAGGAAGGCGGCCGTCTTGCCCGTCCCTGTCTGTGCCGAGCCGACAATGTCTTTCCCAGCCAATCCCATTGGGATCGCCTGCTCTTGGATCGGCGTCGGCTCGGTGTAACCCTCATATTCAACAGCACGCAACAGTTCGGGCGCTAAGCCCAGTGATTCAAATGACATCTTTCCGGACAATACTCCATACACAAAACAAGACACACGCCTGGAGACACCGGTGTCACCAGTACGCTAAACAGATACTGTCTGAACCTGAGGAATGAAGTGACGGATTATCTACGCGTCGATACCCAATTCCTGAGCGGGTACCATTCTGCAAAGGAGAGAAGATGCCAGCTCGCGGTTCGCACAACAGGACACAAGGTAACACACAATTGGCGTTGTGCCCAGGTCGCGTGCGACTAATGGTTGTTTTTTGTGTACATTAGATGACCCACGTTCTCAAAGAGAGAGATGTGCATGGCTAGACCGACACCACAAACACAGGCGAAACGAAGGCGCGAACTCTCGAAGAAGGAAAAGCGCAAGGCCAAGGAAGAGCGGCGCGCTATGAGGAAGGAGCAGAGAGAGCAAAACGGAGACAGCTCAGTTCCGCCTGGGGAAGATCCGGACATCTACGGAATCGTACCCGGTCCGCAACCACCTCTCGACTAGCGCCCAGGGTTTCTATGGCCATCTCCAGGTCCGGTTCACCGCTCCGGGCCTATCTCAACCTTGATGTGTCGCCACTGTTCCTGTCGAAATCTGCCCAGACTCAGTACCGACCTGGTTAAGTGTCCAAGTACTATAGCCAGCCAAATATCTCTGGGATCGAGAGTTCCAACCGCTTGGAAGAAAGCGCACAGGCCGAGTGGAATAACAACTTGCGAGATGATGGAAATGTAAAGTGGGCTTTTGGTGTCACCGGTGCCTTGAAGCCCACCGGTGTATGCGAGCGCACCGGTTATGAATATTCCTGAGACACTCAGGTATGCGAGCAGCTCCACACCGAGATCCACGACAATCGGATCATCCATCCCAAAAACACCTAGCAACGTGCGCGGTATCAGCACGAACATAGAACCTACTACTGCAGCAACACCCAGACCAATCCATGCCGCAACCCGCACACCCTTTACTGACCGATCTGGCTTCCCGGCACCGAGGTTCTGACCTGCAATCGCAGCAGCAGCCCCCATCAACCCAACCGATGTCCAGGTGATCAACGAAAAGAGTTGCGTGTAACCAACGGCGTACGCGGCCTGGGCCTGGCCACTCAGCTGCAACGAGCCGACATACCCGAGCAGAATCACCCCACCCACGTTCATGGCAATGCCCTGAATGCCGGTCGGGATGCCGAACTTGAACAGCGAGCGAATGATAGAGAGATCTGGTTTCAAGCGCATGCCGCGATGGAACTGAACGACCCATGTGTGCGAGAAGAACAGCCGGTGCGCAGCCACCAGGCTCAGAATCCCGCCGGCCATCACGGTTCCCATCGCCGCGCCGGTCGTACCGAAGGCTGGGATAGGCCCAAGGCCGCGGATGAAGATCACATTCAGAACCAGATTCAGAATCGTCAGCGCAATCCCGAATCGGAGCGGTGTCCTTGGATCGCCAGCGGAACGTAACGCTCCGCCCAGCATGAAAAACACCATCATTCCAAAGCTGAACAGGAACATTATGCGGAGGTACGGCAACGCTTCCGCGCGAACCTCCGGAGTTGTGTTCACAACTTCGAGCAATACGGGCGAAAGGAAGTACCCGAGAGGAGCCATGATCACAACCGACATGAAGCCGGCGGTCAGAAACGCCTGGTAAACGGTCCGATTGACCTTGTCAGGTTCATTTGCTCCAGCAAAGCGCGCAACGAGCACGCCCATTCCTGTGAACAGAGAGCTGATAAAGACCACGACCACAAGAAAGATCTGCCAAGACACGCCGATGGCGGCGTTGCCCGTGTAGCCGACGTAGTTGCCGACCATCGCGTGATCGACGATACCCTGAAGGCCGCCGATGACGTTCTGCAGCATCGTAGGCCAGGCGAGCTTCCACACCGCACCCACAATAGGCCCCTCGACAATGGAGCGATCGTATGACTTCGCCTTGCGGTTGGGTGCGGACATGTTATCGGCGCAGGATAAAGGATACGAGCAGGGCTCGGCGGTTGGACCCGGAAGCTCGACAAGCTAGCACAGCAAAGGAATCCCCGCTAGGTACCTACGCGGGCGCGGCAAGAACCGGGTTGCGGTACTGAGGCACCGGCATACATTCGGATCCACGCTGCACCTGCTCCAGCGAGCCATTCGAGAATGGTGAAGCTGATGCCGCGGAGCAACGCGGACGTACGCGGAAACGGACTGGAACTAGGTTCCCCCGCTTTACCCTACATCCAAATCCGCGTGATTCCGCGTTCTTCAGCGGCCTACGAGAATGCTATGAGGTAATCATGAACCTGTCAGGCTATCGGAAAGAGTTTCCCGTAACAGAAACGCTCATTTACCTGAACCACGCCGGCGTTTCGCCCACATCCACGCGCGCTCGAGATGCCGTGGCAGAATGGTTCGACGGCTGCGTGAAGCGTGGCATATTGGACGAGGAAGACTGGGTGGATACGTCAGAGGCTTGTCGCGCGCGCTTCGCTCGCCTTATAGGTGCGTCGTCGGATGAGATCAGTTTCGTCAGAAACACTTCGCACGGTCTGGCGTTGATTGCCGAAGGTCTGCCATGGAAACCGGGCGATCGCGTAGCGGTAGCCACCGAACTCGAATATCCATCGAACGTATACGTGTGGCAGCACTTGAAGGACCGAGGTGTAGCTGTCGACACCATCGATGCATCCGAAGGAGCTGTCACCCCCAAAGCAGTCGAAGCGGCGCTGACACCGAACACTCGCCTTGTTGCGGTCAGCTCAGCTCAATATGCCACCGGAGCCGTGACCGATCTCGCCGCAATTGGCGCAATATGTCGGGGTCGGGATCTGCTTTTCTGCGTCGATGGGATCCAGACTGTCGGCGCCCTGGACATCGACGTAAAACAGGTTGGTGCGCACTTTCTCTCCGCGGACAGTCACAAGTGGCTACTGGGAATGCACGGTTTGGGCGTGCTCTATGTGAGCAGCGAAGTGGTCGACGAGGTGAGGCCCGTAATAGTCGGATGGAAAAGTACCACAGATGCCTGGAACTTCGACTGCGCATTGTTCGAGTTGCTTTCCGATGCGCGCAAGTTCGAAGAGGGTAGTCTACCCTGGTCGCTAATCGTCGGATTTTACGCTGCATTGGAGATCCTGGAAGAAATCGGAATTCCGACGATTGGGGCTCACATCAAGGAACTCGTGGAACGACTCGCAATTGGACTCACAGACCTCGGCGCGGAGGTCTATCCACCTTCCGAAATGCGGCACCATATCCTGACTTTCACTCACCCTCGAGTCGAGAGTGCCGACCTGCTCGAGCAGTTGACCGAACGCAACTTTGTCATCTCGTGCAGGCGCGGACGTATCAGGATTTCGCCACACCTCTACAACACGGAAAAAGAGATCGACCAGCTTCTGGCAGCAGTCGAGGAATGCCTAGGGGCCAGTTAGTCGCCAAACACAGTGACGACCAGCTTGCGACTGCCTCCGCGATCGCGGTGCTCGCAGAGGTAGATGCCCTGCCACGTTCCCAGATTCAACCGCCCCGACGAAATGGGGATTACTACAGAGCTGCCCAGCAATGACGACTTGATGTGCGCAGGCATGTCGTCCGCACCCTCGAAGGTGTGGCGGTAATAGGGAGCATTCTCCGGGGCGAGTTGGTTGAAATGCGACTCGAAATCAGTGCGAACCGTGGGATCGGCATTTTCATTGAGCGTAAGGCTCGCCGACGTGTGTTTAATGAAGATGTGAGCAAGCCCGGCAGCAATTTCGCGTATCTCCGGCATCTCACCCTCGATTCTTTCTGTCACGAGGTGGAATCCGCGTGGAAACGCCGGAAGCCTGACTTCTCGCTGAAACGTCTTCATTAGGCTAGCAGCACCAAGTAACCACCGTCGTCGAGATCGCGGGTCCATTCCTTTACCGAGGCGTGCAGTCGCGTCTCGAGTATCTGCCGAACTCGCGGCTTCAGCACCGGTGCACCAGAAGACCCCCGGCCCTTCCCTGTCACGACATGCACTACAGATCCAGATGCGCGTTTCGACCAAGTCTGAATGAAGTTGCAGACAGCTGGCTCCACTTCGGAGGCCGCATAGCGGTGAAGATCCAAGGCCGCGACAGGGCGTTGGTCGAGGATCGGATCGGAACTCCAGCTCTTCTTTCTGCGCTTGGGCATGGGTAATAATAACTGGGGCAGAGATGCAGAGGTGCAGGGGTGCAGGAGAGAAGGCGGCATGAGCGGCATATGTGGCATGTGCGGCATGTGCTACTCACTACTCACGACTCACCACTTTTTGTACCGTGGAACTTCAAATGGGGCTCCGGTGTTTTCACCTTGATATCCGAATCGCCAGAATCTGGCTGGAGAAACTTTGTCCATACGACCGATAAAACGAATTGTCCAGGCGAACCCAACTGTCGAAGGCGCTGGAGTGAAGTTGCGACGCGCGTTCGGATTCGGGGACACCAGTAGTTTTGATCCGTTCCTGTTGCTGGACGACTTTCGGAACGAAAATCCGAACGACTATCTGGCTGGGTTCCCTTGGCACCCTCACCGTGGAATCGAAACGGTGACATACGTACTGGCTGGCACAGTGCAGCACGGAGACAGCCTCGGCAACCAGGGTGCTATGCAAGCCGGAGATGTGCAATGGATGACTGCCGGCAGTGGCATCTTACACCAGGAGATGCCCACCGGCGATGAGTTTGGCCGTATGCACGGCTTCCAGTTGTGGGCGAACCTTCCGGCATCACTCAAGATGACCGCGCCGAGATATCAGGATGTCGTCTCAGCCGACATACCCGAAATGACTGACGACGATGGTACGCAAGTCAGGATCATCTGTGGTGAGTTCTGGGGCAAGACTGGCCCTGTGGATGGTGTTGCTGCGGAACCGCGGTACCTGGACGTTTGGACTCCTCCTGGTCTTCAGAAGACACTTCCCGTTGATACATACCATTCCACTTTCGCATATGTCTTCGAAGGTACTGCGAGCTTTCGCGGAGTGTCGGAACCCTTGGCGGTCCAGACCGAGGGCGTAACAGGAGCGGCCGAAAGTGATCAGGCTGAGGTGACAGGCAATAGGTCGCTGGTACTTTTCGATACCGGAGACGAAGTGGTGGTGCGTGCAGGTGAGGGGGGAGTGAGATTCCTTTTGATTTCCGGAGAACCGTTGCGCGAGCCTGTTGCTTGGCGAGGCCCGATAGTGATGAATACTGCAGAAGAACTGCAACAGGCTTTCGCAGAGCTTCGTGATGGAACGTTCATCCAGAAGTAAAAACGCCGAACTTAAACCTTCGATTGTGGAGAAATGGGAAATGGCAGCTTTACCACGACTTCGCTGCTATCCAGCAATTCTGATCGCCACCCTACTACTCCTACTGAGCGGTGGCCTCGAAGCACAGCGACTCCCAGCTCCGAGCGGGCAATTAGCTATCGCGATCGGGCCCCGTGTGGGCGGAGATTGGGATGAAAAGGTCTGGAGCGTCGGGGGACAGGCGAGGGTATCGCTCCCGTTTCTACCAGGACTCCAGGTGGCGCCGAGTGCCGATGTCTTTCTACTGGACGAAGCAAACGAGTGGCAAGTCAATCTGGATGTCGTCATGCAGCTGTTGCCCATCATATATGGGGGGGCCGGTTTTGCGGTCGCTCGAGATAGCTTGGCAACCAGCGCTGGTCCCACAACGGAAACCGGATACAATCTGTTTCTGGGTTTGACTTTTCCGTCGCTACGGTTCCCGGTTCGACCATTCGCAGAAGTGAGATGGACTCAGATCAACCGACTGGTGAGACCGCGACGAATAGTTGTCGGTTTTGATCTTTTCTTATTCGGTCAGCCCTACAGGCGTCGCTAACCTTTTTTTTTCGAGCTGCGACCATCTTTACGTCCGGTACTCAACTTGTTACGGACCTCTCGGATTACTCGGGCTGCAAGTTTGTCTGAATGCTTCTCGACAAATGCGTCTACTCGTTTTGGTTCTCTCGTCGACAGTGCACGCAGTGCCCAAGACATAGCCTTCACCACCATATCATCGCGGTCGCCGACCAGCAGCCGACACACCGCCAGCGTGCGTTTTGCGTCCCCTGAGCCGCCCTGTGATTTCATGTTGAGCGGAACCGTGGACACAAGAGCCGCTCGGCGCCACCAACGGTTTTTGGAATGCGCCCAACGGTGCACATCGGAGTCCGTAATCTGGTCGTTTCGCCACGCCACCCCGGCAATGCCAGAGAAACAGTCAACTTCGCCCCAGCCGCTCATGTCCCTGCCAATTCGCCTCAGGTCGGCGATACGAATCGCTGCCAGAGCGGTGGGATGATACCAGAGCAGTTCGAAAACAACTGGAAAGGCTCCAGGCGGGGCGGCCTCCAAAATTTCGAACGCGAGCCGAATCGTGTCCCGTGGCGACATTGATTCCACCTGGGTCGACAACTCCCGGCGCACGGCTCGCAGCGACGCAGCGTTTACCACATCGAGGTTGTGTAACTCCTGCGACACTTTCCGGGCAATGAGTTTTGACTGGGGGACCCCCACACCCCGCTGAGCAGTACGTGAAGACAACGTTATTCCCTCGTACAAGTACGTAACCGTCAGAAAACACCCTCAATTTGCGTTAAGTCACTGAATCTAGATAGCTGTCAGCAAAACAAAGATGCGATTAGCAAGGAGAAGAGATGAAACGCAAACTCAGGACCCCGGCCGCTGTTTTGCTCGCACTTGCGGTCGTCAGTTGCGGTGATGCGTTTGGGCCCGACACAGTCGATACAGAATGGAGCGGAGTGGTCGCTTTGGGAGAGACGATCGAAATCAAAGGCATAAACGGTGACATCATTGCCACCTCAGCTTCCGGCAACTCGGTGATTGTGACCGCCTCCAAAGAAGGAGACAACAGCGACCCCTCTGAGGTGCAGATCGAAGTGATTACTCACTCCGGCGGAGTTACGATCTGTGCAGTGTACCCGGACGTCCCTGGCGAGCTGCCAAACGAATGCGCGCCTAGGGCCGGCGGCAGGATGAACACTCGGGACAACGATGTCGAAGTAACCTTCTGGGTATCGGTGCCTACCGGCGTCGATTTCGTTGGCAGCACGGTCAATGGTTCCGTGATCGGAACGGATCTCGAGAGCGAAGCGATCGCCTACACAGTCAACGGTGACATCCTCATTTCGTCGTCACAACTCGTCACAGCTGGTACCGTCAATGGTTCGATCGATGCCAGGATCGGGGTAACAGACTTGCACTATGACCTTGGTTACACCGCTGTGAACGGAGATATCACGGTTCACGTGCCCGCGACACTAAACGCAGACGTGTATCTCCATACCATTAATGGCAGCATTACAGCAGACATGTCGTTCACCGTCGTGAGCCCCGGCGACATACGAGGGGTCCTTGGCAACGGAGGCAACACGCTGGCCATGTCGACAGTGAACGGCAACCTAGAACTGGACAGCGGATCGTAGCGCACCTGCATACGTTTAAGCCTTCAACAGCGGTGCGAGGTCCTTTTCAAGCATGTAGTGGTAACTGAGAAGCCTGCCGTTCAGCAAAAGGCCAAAAACACCAAATGGCGTCGGAGAGAGTTCTCGCACCTCTTCGGCGCTTTTTAGCTCCACCACTCGGCTAGCGATGCCGGCTTTCTCAGCGGCACTCAACGCGGTCTTGGTTGCATCCTCTATGTACGGGCATTGGTCGCTGCGGAAAACAGTGAGTCCCTTTGCGAACTTCCGGTGTAGCTTGGCCGTGTTATCCACCAAAGACGGCAACTTTGTTCTGCCGAAACGTTTGACCATCAGTGAAAACGACGGCGGTGCGTCAGCAACCTTCTCGAACCCATGTTTCTCGAGGAAGCGCCTCTTGAGCAACCAGTTCTTCTCGCTGGTCAGCATGGCCACCCCCTTCATCTTCGTTGCTCTCGCATCGCGAACACACTCCTCGAGAAGCGCAGACGCAAACCCTTTGCCCTTGCTCTTGCCAACCACCCAGAGACAGTGAATGAACAAAAAGCCTTTGGCATCCACTGCTCGCCAGGCATACTCTCCCGGCAGGTACTCGATGAAACCGCGATCGGGAAGCTCGAGGAGCTTGATCCTCATCCCTTCATCGAACCGCGCCTTGAGCCAGTCGAGCTTCCTTCGATAACCAGCCGATTTCTTCTTGCTCATATAGCAGAAGAAGCCGCGGTCCTCGACATTTGAGCCGTTTACGTCGATGATCTTCAAGCGGACATTCTCAAAAGAGTCCAGCGATTATTTCGGCGATAGTTTCGAACACCGAGCCCGCTACCTCGCCGGCCCCTTCCACCACACCTCCCGCCGCTTCAGCCACGCCTTCCAACCCTCCGCCGGCGACATCGGCTGCGGCTCCGGCGATCGCCCCCGCACCATGAGCAACCCCACTTGCAGAGAGGAAGACCAGGTCGGGAGCCCAGAGAAATGCGTCCAGTAGAAAGACGTCCGCGACCGTAATGCTGCCGTCGGACTTTTTTACTGTCGGCAAGTTGCGGCGCATTTCCAGATTCCAGATCTGCGCAAGTTCGTGGTTGTCGAACCAGACTCCACGACACGGTTTACAGGCGTCAAGCGTGAGTCCGCCCCGCTCGATACGTTCTAGTGGCTTTTGGCAAGTAGGACAGTCCAGCTGGTTCTTCCAACCACACGCGGGGCAAGATGCTGCATCCACATCCATTGGGGCGTGACAAGAGTGGCAGGACATGCGGAACGCTGTCTCGCGCAGTTCAACGCTGCTACCAAGTCCCTTTGGCTGTGCCTCGCGAAGTGCTCGCACCTCACCCGCTTCAAACCAAACACCACCGCAACGGCGGCAATAGTCCAGCACTAGGTCTCGGTCGCGCACAGGTTTGAGCTTTTCCATCAAAACACCCAAACACGTGGGGCACGGCAACCGGATCTCCGCATCAGTCATCTAGCACTCCTTTGCCGGTCGCCTTCTCACTCAGTAACTGCACATCGGGGAACTTGTATACGAGCATACCGCTT
This sequence comes from Gemmatimonadota bacterium, assembly GCA_039589395.1. GTDB lineage: Bacteria > Gemmatimonadota > Gemmatimonadetes > Gemmatimonadales > GWC2-71-9 > JBDGYW01. The sequence continues at coordinate 213 of JBDHHK010000034.1, read as the reverse complement.
TCCGTTATTTCGATTTCGGTGAAGCCGCGCACCTGAAGGGAACGCAAGAGTTCTTCAGCCTCCAAATGAGTGACAGCCAATTCTCGCACTACTTCGACTACCGTCAGCCTCCCATCATGTTCTCCGGCCAACCTCAGCAGCTCGGCTTCCTGCGTCTGTCGTTTGAGCTGATCTCTGCTACCTGCGAGTTTCTTCCCATGGCCAAAGTGCTGA
>JBDHHK010000033.1:0-27570 GCA_039589395.1 Gemmatimonadota bacterium | reverse complement strand
ACCAGGAAGGGGAGCCCCACTATGAGCGGGTAGTAAACGAGGAGATCGTACCAGCCAAATTCAGATGATACCGGGAAGTTCAAAAGACCCTGTGGAAGCTGCCCGGCAGCAGAGACACCCGCACCTGAAATGGCAGCCGTCACCAAGATCAGACACAACAGCAGTCCAGCCAGGAATAGGACTAACTGCCAGGTGTCGGTCCGGATAACTGAGAGTTGTCCTCCCCAGAACGTATACAACACGAAAATAACCGCGATGACAGCCAGGGCAGGGGCGTATCCAAGAGCGAACACGCCATCTAGTAGGCGAGCGCCGGCGATCATCTGAGCCGCAATGACCCCACACCAAGAAATTACGATCATCAGTGCAGCAGGCACCGCGACTTTGTCACCGTAGGCACGTTTGAGAATGTCTGGCAGCGTATAAACGGCAAGTCCGCGCACCCGTCTGGCTAGGAAGCCCCCAAACGGGATCAATGCGAGCGCTCCTGTAAGCGGCCACCAAGCACCAGTGAGCCCTCGGGAGTACCCGAGGCTGATCACGCCCATCGTCGTCGAGGCGCCGAACACGGTGATGATGAGCGATGCGGAAATGCGCAAAGTACCGTACTGGCGCTCCGCCACCCAGTACGACTCACTGGATTGCCGTCGAGACCGCCAGCCCACAAGGAGCATCGCCACCAAATACCCGACCACTATGGAGAGGTCGACAAACATCGCCCTAGTCAACTCGATCGCTTATTGTTATTGCCGGTCCCATTCAACCCCCGTGTCGCTCCATGTGATGAAAGTCTACACCGACAGCACGAAGTTCGCAGACCTGATGGTTTCAGGCGCGAGTTGGCGCGCTTGTGAGCCCAAAGACGTGCCGACGGAGATCGGGCAACTGAACGCCGAGATCTTCGGTGAGAGGAAAGTGTTCGTGGCAGAGGTGCAGGGGGGGCAGAGGTGGCAGTACCTGCTGGCGGCAGAGTCCAGCGTACGTTCCCAGTACGATCTGCTCATCGAACTGCGGCGACAGGGCCGGCGTATCCCCGACGGAGTGCTCTGCCTTTCTGGTGCTGGAACCGGCCTTCACGGCCTCAGGCAGCGACCGTGGGCGGCGGAGGCGGGAAACATTCACCTGTCCGTGCACCTTCTTCCGAAAAAACGCGTTACCGAGTCGGGGATACCGTTCATGGTGCTGGCCGCCGTTTCGGTGATTGACGCCATCGACTCCGTTGCTGGCCTCGGGGAGAGGGCGGGCATCAAATGGGTGAACGACATACTTCTCGAAGAAGGCAAGGTTGCTGGCGTACTGGCGTACACAGAAGGGGCTGGAAGGTCGATCGATGCCGCTGTGCTGGGAATAGGCCTGAACGTCGAAACAACTCCTTCGATAGCGGGGACACCGTTCGTGCCTAGCGTGGGCTCGCTCGGCGAGCACGTCGTTGATTCGTCAGGCTGTAGGCAAGATGTAGTCTTAGAGGCGCTCCTCGAGGCGCTGGATAACAACTACGAGCTGCTGTTGGATGGCAAGAAAAGTGACTTGATAGATCGCTACCGAAAGCGTTCGGTCGTGATTGGCAGAGAAGTGGCCGTGTGTGTCGACGATGCTTCATCCCATCCCAAGACCATCGTAAAGGGGAAGGTCCAGAACATCGGCGAAAACCTCGAGCTCTACCTTGCGGGGCACGAAGCGCCGGTTACGCGGGGCAGGCTGATTCTGGATTTTAGGGATTAGTATGGCTATGGCCTTTCAATATCCTGTCAGTCAGGGTAAAATCCCCGCTGTAGAAAAAAGCCACCTAACTGACTGCGCCTGCCCCGGAGAAGGATCCCAACGTGGGCGTATGCTCGTCGTGCGCTAATAGAATAGACCAGATGAACTCCCACACTCGGGAGAGAGGCTCATGGGAGAAGCAAACCTATTGATGATCTGCGTAGCTGCATTCTGCGCTGTATTTTTGTTGTTGGCATTTCTTGCGTTGCTGATGAAGATCCTCATCAACGTCTTCCCAGAGAAAGTCAAGGACGAGCTTGACGCAGCAATGTTGGCCGCCGTCAGCGCTTCCCTGTCTGTCGTATACCCACAAACCAAGATCACGAAAGTCGAGCAAGTGAGATGATCTTCGCCGAGACCCCTAAAAAGATTCGGGTAATGTTTACGCCGTTTCGCGACGGCCTACAGAGTTCGTTCGGCGGCAAAGTCCGACTGAACGATTTCCTGCCAGCCATGCAGGCTTCGGCCGAGGCCGGGATTCGCCACTTCGAGTTCGGTGGCGGTGCGCGTTACCAGGCACCCTACTTCTACTTGGGTGAGAATCCGTTCGAGGACATGCGGAAGATTCGCGAGGCCGTTGGCCCTGACGTCGACCTTCAGATCCTCACTCGTTCGGTGTCGGGCGTGACCCTGACGACCCAGTCAATGGAGGGGCTGGAGCTTCAGGCGAAGCTCATGAAGAAGAACGGTACCACCTGGGACCGTAACTTCGACTACATGAACGACGTCGCGAACCTGATCAAGACCGGGAAGCCTATCGTGGACGCGGGCATGCATCACCAGGTCTGCATCGCGTTGATGGGCATGCCGTTCCACTCTGACAAGGTGCACACAGCGGAGTTCTACATCGACATCGGGCGCCAGCTGCTCGAGAGCGATGTCCACATCGACAGCATCTGCCTTAAGGATGCGAGCGGCACAACCGATCCGATGACGATCTATCAGACTGCTGTTGGATTGAAGAAGATCATGCCGCCCGAGATGCCTCTCTGGCAGCACACACACGACACGGCGAGCACGGCGGTTGCCTGTTACATGGCCGGCATCGCTGGCGGCGTTGACGGCGTCGACCTCTCGGTGAGACCTATGGCGAGCGGCACGGTGCAGCCGGACGTTCGCTCGTTGGACCACGGACTCAAGGGTACCGGTTATTCGCTCGAAATTGACGCGAGCAAAATGGGCGAGATCGAGAATCAGCTCAACGACCTGATGGCCGACTACGACTTCAATCCAACCACCACCACCGCAGACGCGCGCGTGCTTGGCTTCCCGATGCCTGGTGGAGCGATCGGCCCCAACGTGCACATGATGGTGAAGGCCGGAATCCTCGACAGGTACAGCGATGTCCTCGCCGAGTTCCCGGTCGTAGTCGAAGCGGGCGGTGCCTGGACGAGTGTGACGCCGGGTAGTCAGCAGTATTGGCTCCAGGCATTCAACAACGTTCTGTACGGTCGCTGGAAGAAGATGGATGCGGGGTACGGCAAGGCCGTGCTCGGTTACTTCGGCCAGACTCCGTTACCGCCAGATCCTGAGGTTGTGAAGATCACCTCCGAGCAGCTCGAATTGCCGGTCTTCGATGGTGACCCGCTCGAGGCAGCCCCGAAGAACATGGGTGCGGCGCAAGAGGCGCTGAAGGAGCGTAACATCGAGGTCAATGACGAGAACACGTTCCTCGTACTGGCTGCGATGGTGCCAGGCAAGAAGATGGAGCTGAACGAAGGCATCCGGTTATTGACCGGCAAGTCCAAGATCACGGTACCGTTGAAGAAGAAAGAGGAGCCCGCGCCTGCAGCCGCTCCTGCGGCTCCCGTTGCTGCCGCCGCTCCCGCCGCACCAGCGATCACTGGCCCTGTTACCTCCCGCGTAGCGGTTATGGAGGGCGGAGTCAGCAGAACGTTTGAAGTGACGGTGGAGCCGATGGGTGGCGGTGCTGCTGCCGCTTCTGCAGCCCCTGCCGCTGCTGCCCCCGCGGCCGCACCGGCCGCAGCCGGCAACAACGTGTTTTCCACGTTCGCGGGCCAGGTGGAGATCGTTGACATCTTGGTCAAAGTCGGCGACACGGTGACAGAGGGACAGAAGGTTGCGGCAATCGAAGCCATGAAGGCACAGCACGACATCAAGTCGCAATTCGCGGGCACGGTCTCAGCGATTCACGTCAGCATCGGTGATGAGGTCGACTCTTCGAAGCCAATCATGACTATCGCCTAAGAGGCCGAGTTCATGGAAACGGTTAACCAATTACTGCAGCAATCGGGCTTCGCCAACCTAGTTTGGGGAAACTGGGTGATGTTTGCTGTAGGCGGGGTGCTGATTTACCTCGCCATCAGGAAACAATACGAGCCGCTGCTGCTTATACCCATAGGCTTTGGTGCTATACTGGCCAATTTGCCGTTGGCGCATATGGGTGTCGCCGGCGACGAGAACATAGACGGCATAATCCGCCTGATCTATGATGCTGGAATCAGGACCGAGCTGCTCCCGCCGATCATCTTTCTCGGCGTTGGCGTGCTCACCGATTTCCGGCCGCTTCTCGGACGCCCGCTCACCTTCCTGCTGGGTGCTTCGGCGCAGCTGGGGATATTCGTTGCTGCGTTGGGCGCCTTCTATCTTGCCGGTTTCACGGCGCAGGAGGCCGCCTCCATCGGCATCATCGGAGGAGCCGACGGACCGACGTCGATCTTCCTGACTGCCCAGCTCGCCCCCCATCTGTTGGGCCCCGTGGCTGTAGCGGCATACAGCTACATGTCGCTGGTACCAATCATTCAGCCGCCGATCATGCGCTTGCTCACGAATGAAAAGGAGCGTGCGATCGACATGCCTCAGGCGATACCGGTATCGCAAACGGCTGTCATTCTCTTCCCAATTATTACGGGAGTGATAGCGTCACTGGCGATTCCCTCGAGCGCACCGCTTATGGGCATGTTGATGTTCGGCAACCTCATAAGGGAGTGCGGCGTTACCGAACGTCTGCGCAAGACCGCCGGCGGCGCGATGATCGATATCGTAACCATCTTCCTTGGCCTGGCCGTGGGTGCAACGATGGACGCGGGGAGTTTCCTGGCCCCGACCACACTATTCATTCTGTTGTTGGGTGGAATCGCCTTTATGTTCAGCACGGCGGGCGGTGTCGTGTTTGCGAAGTTCATCAACCTATTCCTTCGCAACAAGATCAACCCGTGCATCGGTGCGGCCGGGGTGTCTGCAGTTCCGATGGCGGCTCGCGTGGTTCAGAAGTACGTCTCGGACGAGACGAACGGTAAGGTGAACCCGCTGATGCCTGCGATGGGTCCCAACGTGGCTGGCGTGATTGGCTCAGCCGTTGCGGCGGGTGTGTTCCTGTCGCTGCTGATGGGCTGATAGGATACCGCGCTAGAAGCGCTAGTTTGATTTGCCCTTCCCTCGATACTGTCGAGGGAAGGGCTTCTTACTTCAATAGGGTACTTCTTCTGCGTGTTCTTCGTCGTCCAGCAGGATCGCTCGCATTTTCTCTCCTGCCGGAACCTCCGTGACCTCGCCAGGCACGATCAACAGTGCGTTACACTTTGCCATGGAGGTGAGAATACCTGAACCCTGAGCACCGGTGGTCGATGCCGTGAGCTCGTCACCGCTCTTGTCGACAACTGCGCGCACGAAATCTCTTCTGTCCGTGTTAGATATGAACGGGTCACTCACCCGCACCGGCACGGTGCGGCGAAACAGCTTGGTGAGCCCAAGCATCTTCCTGATCGCAGGGCGCACCAAGAGTTCAAATGTCACCATCGTGCTCACTGGGTTTCCCGGCAGGCCGATCCATGGGGCTCCCCTCAAAACGCCAAACGCAACCGGCTTCCCGGGGCGCATCTTGATACGCCAGAACCGTACCTCGCCGCCCAAGTCCTCGAACACTCTGCGCAGGTGGTCGTGGTCGCCAACCGACACGCCGCCGGACGTAACGAAGAGATCAACATCTGGGGCCGATCCCAACCGGGCGCGAATGTCGGCGGGAGTATCCCTGGCAATGCCAAGAGGAATTGGCTCCCCACCTGCGAGCTTCACTGCAGAGAGTAACGTGTAGGTGTTGGATGAACCGATTTTGGAGCCGTCCAGTATGGCGTCTCGCTCGTCCAGGTCGGCGATCTCGTCGCCTGATGTCATGACGGCCACGCGGGGCTTCTGGTAGACCGTTACCAGGCTCTCCGCAACTGACGCGAGGAGGCCCAGGTGAGCTGCGTTGAGCTCCGTGCCTTTCGCGACCACGAGCGAACCCAGGCTCAGGTCTTCACCACGGCGTCGGATGTGCTCCCCGGCATCAGAGTCTTCGTCGATGCGAATGACGCTGTCGGACATGGAGGTTGTGTGTTCCTGACGAATAACACCGTCCGACCCCGGCGGTATCGGAGCTCCGGTGAAGATTCGGGAGCACTCACCCGCGCCGACGGTCTTCGACGGAATGGCTCCAGCCGGAATATGCTCGATGATATTCAGTTCGACCGGACTTTTGCCGCGGACGTCTTCGGCGCGGACGGCGTATCCGTCCATGGCCGAGTTGTTTCTCTGCGGTATGTCGATGGGGCTGTTGACGTCGACCGCAAGGATGCGGCCGAGAGACTCCAAGAGAGGAACTTGCTCGACGGCGCCCACGCCAACCGAGCCGAGGATTGTTGTTGCTGCTTCAGCTGGGCTCAACATGCCGACGTAGGCCTCACTATTCGTGCTGACTTCTCCAGAGCTCCTGGGCCACCGATAGGTCAGCAGGCGTGTTCACGTTGAAGAAGATTGTATTGGGGTCGCCGAACTTGGTTACCTCATCGAGTGGGAGTCTCTCCAGTTCGACGGTATCGAAGAAGCCCGACATCCTGAGGTCCTCGTCTACGAGCTGTCTTCTGATCGGTTCGATGCAGTTCGGGCCATATACTGCGCAGAGCGGTTCCAAACCTCTGTTAGGCCCCTCACTCTCGGGGATGCACACGTCGTGATCTGCGAAGCGCTCGATCAGCGCTTCAAGTAACTCGACGGGCACGAACGGCATGTCCCAGGCCGCAACTACCACCGGCCCTTCTGCAATCGTCAAAGCCGTGTACAGACCGCCCAGACTTCCACAATCGCGAATGGCGTCGCCTACAACCTCGAGATCAGAATGCCATTCGGCGGCACCCGGCGCGTTGGCAATCAGGAGCGGGAGTTCGCCTGTTGCGGCTCGCATCGACTGGATTAGCCGGTCGATAATCCGTACGCCACCCACCAACTCGAGACCTTTGGGCGATCCATCGAATCGGCTTGCAGTGCCGCCTGCCAAGATTGCTGAACGCACGCTGTCCGACCTCCTGCCGAAACGTGGCTGACCACAAGGCGCTTGCCTAATTGCCGATAGTATATCCTATCGAGATCGTGAGTCCCAAATGGTGCACCCACTGTGTGTCCTTCATGACTTGCGCATCCAGCACGGGTGGATCGCCCGTGGGATTTCCATTTGCGTCCACGGGAGCACTGAAGAACCCCTCAGGGTATTTCAAGCGCCAAATCACGTCCCGAGTCTCAATCCTGAACGTGATTCGGTTTGACGGATGCAACCAAATGCCCAGCCGTGGTCCCACCGTGAAGTGTGTCTTGAAGGCATACCCACTCAACGAATCGGCCTTTACCGAAGTACCCACCGCTAACCCCATGCCTGCGCCGAAATACGGTATGACTCCGTGCCACGTCTTCTCACCCGTGAAGAGAAGGTCGAAGCCGCCGTCCACCATCAACACCGCCTGTGATGTTGTGCCCAGAGTTCTGTTGGCGGGCCCGATTGTTGGGTCAATGATCACTCGCTCGAGATTCGCTACGCCGGCGCCGAATGTAAGCCCTGCTGGACCGCTGAGGTGGAGGTCGAAGCGAGCTCCTGCATACGGCCCACTGCCAGGTCCGACGCCAGCCTTGCCAGCTGAGCCCGCCAGGTATCCGCCTGTTAGTGACAGGACTCGCCTGGCACGCAGGTCCTGGTACGGTGACGACTCAGGCCGATAACCGACCTGTGCCTCTGCGAGTTGGTGAATGCCCAGAAGCGAGGTAACCAACAGCGATACGATCCCAACACGTTGCACGGTGATACGGCGGACGTTTGACATCCAGGGCGTTGCCTCCTACAATCTTCAGACTACCAGAAGAATGAGGCAATCTAGCCGTCTCTCCCCGCTGCTACCAGCCTGCTTCGTGGTGTTGATGTTCGAGGTGTTGGCCGGTGTGAGTGTTCTGGAGGCCCAGGCGAGGTATCGCACTAGGGTGCCAGAAAACTTCAGGCGAGCTGCGTCTTCCTCTGACGTAGTACTCGCAAGGGTCACCGAGGGCGCGGCGCTCTTGGGGGGGCGAGCCGAAGGCGATTGGATCGAGGTAACGTTGTCGGGTTGGGTCTGGTCCGCCTCACTACAGACTCAGATTCAAGACGACCACGATCTTCGAGTAACTCCTGCGGCAGGCGAAAACCTTCGGGCTGAGCCTAACGGAGCCATCATCGCGCGTCTATCCAGGGGCACATTTCTGGATGAGCTGGACAGACAAGGCAATTGGGTTCAGGTCCGCAGGGTCGGGTGGATGTGGTCTCGGTCGTTGGAGCAAATAGATGCGGTCCCTGAGGACAATGCACCTGAGATGATCGCCACCGATTCGACTATCAGTCTCGATCGTGCGGTTACCGCTCAGCAGGCGCGGTTGTTAACCACCCCCGACGGCGATGAAAAAGCCGTACTGGGATCGGAAACGCCGGTGCGCGTGCTCGCTCGCTCGGGTGACTGGGTGCGGGTACAGACAGAAGGATGGATCAGAGAAACAGATCTTCGACCTGCTGCAGAAGGCGTCCTGGAGGGAGTCACCGGAGCAGAAGTTCGCGCCAGTCCGTCTGAGTTCGAAGGAAGGCTACTGCAATGGACGGTTCAGTTCCTCGCCATTCAGGAAGCTGATGAACTACGCAGCGAGATACCGAATGGCCAGCCGTATATGCTCGCACGTGGTCCACTTCCTGAAGCGGGCTTCGTTTACGTTATGATCCCGCAGAATAGGCTCACCGAGGTGGAGCGCTTGGCGCCTTTGGCTCAGCTCGAGATCATCGGTAGAGTTCGCGCAGCGCGATCCCGGTATCTCGGTAACCCGATCGTCGAGTTGATAGACATGTCGATCCGCTAGTGAAGAGGCAGCACTCATGAACGAAAACTTGAAGACCACGATAACCCAGAAGCTCGAGGACATGACCGACGAGACCGCTCGCCAGCTCCTGGACTACATGGAGTTTCTCGAATCCAAATTCAACCGTAGCACGCGAGAGCGCTCGACCTTGGAACGTATTGCCGAGAATGTGGAGGGCACGCTGCGTAGCAGCAAGATTGGCGAAGCTGCGGTGAAAAGCACGGGAGGCTTGATCGATGCAGCCGGCACCGTTGCTCGGAGCGTGGCTGCGGCCGGGCAGGCGGCTCTCGATGAACTGCAAGCGGTCGTGACCGAAGATTCCGAGAACGAAGTGGAGGAAGCCGAGAAGAAGCCCACCGAAGGATCTACGGATAATGGTGGATCTTCAACGGACGATTCGGCGGCCGCTGAAAAGAAAGCGGCTGAAACCGCTGCCGGAGGTGAATCCGAGTCAGCTTGACCATGGCGCGAAGTGGCCGCTAACTTTGGCTATGGATATATACAGCAAACGAACAATCTGCCCGCTAGGCCACGCACGCCAGGCGGGCAGTTGGGTTCTATGGGTGATTGGACAATGAGTGAGGTTCGTTCTGACTACGGCTTGACGTTTGACGATGTGTTGCTGGTTCCCCGCCACTCCAAGGTTCATCCGAGCAACGTGAGCTTGAGAGCGAGACTGACTGCCAGCATAAGTCTCAATCTGCCTCTCCTATCCGCCGCGATGGACACCGTCACCGAAACCGAAATGGCAATCGCAATGGCGCGAGCCGGTGGAATCGGGGTGATCCACAAGAACATGAAGGTCGATCAACAAGCTGATGCGGTCGACCGAGTAAAACGGTCCGAGAGCGGGATGATCCTGGATCCGATCACACTCGGCCCCGACAAGCTGTTGCGTGAAGCTTCTGTGTTGATGGCGCGCTTCAAGATCTCCGGCGTCCCAGTCGTGGACGAAAAGGGTCAACTCCTCGGCATCATTACCAACCGAGATCTGCAGTTTCAGCAAGATCTCGAGCGCCCGATAAGTGAGGTGATGACAAAGGACGGCCTGGTAATCGCTCCAGAAGGCACGACCCTCGAAGAGGCAGAGCGCCTGCTAGGCCAGAACCGCATCGAGAAGCTCCCTGTGGTTGATGAGGCCGGGACACTCAAAGGCCTGATCACGATCAAGGACATCTTCAAGCGGCGTCAGTTCCCTGACGCAAACAAGGATTCGCATGGACGACTTCGGGTGGCTGGTGCCGTCGGGGTGGGAGCCGATGCGATGGATCGCGCGAAGGCGTTGTTAGATGCCCGAGCGGATGCTGTCGTGATCGACTCGGCACATGGGCACTCCGACGGAGTTTTGGAAACGGCGGCAGAGCTGAGGGAAGCGTTTCCCGATGCACAGATCATCGCCGGCAACATTGCCACCAAAGAGGCAGCAGAGGCATTGGTCGAGCGAGGCATGAATGCGGTAAAGGTTGGCATTGGACCAGGGTCGATTTGCACGACCCGCGTCGTCACTGGTGTAGGAGTGCCGCAGATCACGGCAATCATGGATGCGGTAAAGGGGGCCGGGGAGGTGCCGGTGATTGCCGACGGGGGAGTGAAGTACTCGGGCGACGTGGTGAAGGCACTTGCCGCAGGCGCCTCGACAGTGATGCTCGGCTCAATGTTGGCCGGCACAGAGGAGAGCCCCGGTGAGAGTTTCCTTCTCGAGGGGCGCCGCTTCAAGACGGTTCGCGGCATGGGTTCTCTCAGTGCGATGCAAGAAGGCTCGGCCGACCGTTATTTCCAGGACGGGCAAGCCCCGTTGAGGAAGCTCGTGCCTGAGGGCATTGAAGGTCGGGTGCCGTACAGAGGCCCGGTCGAAGATGTGCTATTCCAGATCTCGGGCGGTCTGAGGAGCGGTATGGGATACTGCGGTGTTTCATCCCTTGAAGAATTGCGGCAAGACACCGAGTTTGTACGGGTCACGGCTGCCGGTCACCGGGAGTCTCACCCTCATGACGTTGTAATCACGCGGGAGTCGCCAAACTACAGTGTGTGAATTGTGATCGACGGGTGGTAGACGTTTCGCGACTCCAGCCCATTCGGTTGACTTTACCCTGCCGACACCTAGTGTTCTGCGACTACGCAACGAAGATCGGGTAACCTCGTTCGGTCCCGAGAGAGGATCGAACGGCCGCCAAGGAGTAGTGCATGTTTGTTGAGAATCTCACTGAGTTCATCTTAGCCGTTAACGACTGGCTGTACCAACCCGCGGTCATGCCGTTGGTGCTGTTGGTTGTGGGCGCTTGGTTAACGGTCCGCAGCGGGTTCGTACAGTTTGTAAGGTTCCCTCTCGCCGTCAAACGGGCTTTGGGTGGTGTTTTCACACGAAAGACCTCTGAAGAAGGTACCATCACTCCCTTCCAGGCATTGTCTACCGCCCTCGCGGCGACTGTGGGCAACGGGAATATTGGTGGGGTGGCCACCGCGATCCTCCTCGGAGGCCCGGGAGCGATCTTTTGGATGTGGGTCTGTGCAACGGCCGGTATGGCGACGAAATACGCCGAGGCGGTGCTCGGTGTCCATTTCCGCGTAACGCGTGAAACCGGAGAACTCGCCAGCGGCCCGATGTACTACATCCAAAGGGGGGTTCCACACAAGAAGTTTGGCAAGGTGCTAGCGATACTGTTCGCTATCTTTGGCACTGCCACGGCGCTGTTTGGCACCGGCAACATGATGCAGTCCAACACCATTGCGCGGACCGCTGTCGAGGCGGTGCGGGCGACCACCGGCTTGGAGATCTCGCAATGGATCCCGGGCGCATTTATCACGCTTGCGGTGGGTTTGGTTTTACTGGGAGGGATCAAACGGATTGCCAGGACCGCAGAGGCTCTGGTGCCGACTATGATCGTCATTTACTTGTGCGCTTCGGTCGGGTATCTGTTATGGCACATCACCGACGTGCCCGGTGTGTTTGCAACGATCTTCCAACACGCATTTACACCGCACGCCGCAGTTGGCGGGTTTGTCGGAGCGAGCTTCTCGGCGGCCATCGGCAACGGTATCAGCCGCGGCATACTTTCGAACGAAGCTGGCCTCGGATCGGCTCCTATCGCTCACGGTATTGCCGACGTAAAACATCCCTGCCAGCAGGGTACGGTGGGTGTGTTCGAGGTGTTCGTGGACACGATCGTCGTCTGTTCGCTGACAGCGTTCGTCATCATACAATCAGGTCTGTGGACGCAGGGGATGTACCAGGACGCCAGCGGCGATCTCACCGCAGCAGCAATGAGCACGACGATCCCCGCTGCGTCTATCATCGTTGCATTGGCGAGCCTCTTGTTCGGGTTCTCTACGCTGATTGCGTGGTGCTACTACGGAGAGAAGTGCATCGAGTTCGTGTTCGGATCGTGGATTATCAAGCCGTACAAGATCGTTTTTGTAGTGCTCATCATGCTGGGCTCTTTTCAGGCAGTTGATCTCGTCTTTGCGTTGGGGACCACGTTCAACGGCTTCATGGCGTTTCCGAACTTGATAGGGTTGGCGTTCCTCGGAGGAACGGTCGCGAAACTGACGACGGAGTACTTCTCCAATCCGGAGAAATACGAATAGCGTAGATTCCCGGCTTCACGGTTGTTAGCTGGGAGCTTAGGTTTTCTTAATGTCAGCCTCAAAGACAGACGGCTCACCTGGCCGCGGGGTGCGAGTACCCGCGGCCAGGCGTCGTGCAGCCCTCGCTCTCGCCAGCATAATCCGACCAGGTATGCGGGTGGCGCTCACAACCCACGTGAATGCCGATGGCGACGGATCTGGATGCACGGTTGCTCTGTGGCATATGCTGCAGGATATGGGTGTGAGAGCAGCGATCACGAATCCGACGCCGTTCCCAAAACGATACTCCTTCCTGCTGGATGGGGCTGACAGAGCTGATAAGAGCTCTGAGGCCGTGAAACACCTCGAGCGCGCCGACGCGGTGATCGTTTTGGACATATCCGACCTCGGGAGGCTAGGACATCTCGGCCGGGTTGTGGAGAAAACCACCGCGCCCGTCGCGTGCATAGATCACCACGCCAGTGTCGGAACGTTGCCGGACGGGCCGTGGCTGGTCGACCCGACGGCATGTGCTACTGGAGAGCTAGTTTACGATCTCGCTCAGTCGGCTGGGTGGGAACTCAATCTTTCCGCCGCCAAGGCATTGTATGTGGCAATGATGACCGATACCGGAGGTTTTCGGTTCGGCAACACCACTACGCGCGCGATGCAAGTGGCGGCACATTTGCTGGCACACGGGTTGAAACCCGAAGAGATGAGCCGTCAGGTGTACTACAGTGAGTCCGAAGGCAGGGTTAGACTGATAGGTGATGTAATTGAAACGTTGGTTGTGGAGCGCGAGTGGGGCCTCGCATGGATTACGGTTCCAGACGGCGCTCTCGCCAAGTATGACCTCCGACCCGATGACCTCGAGGGGATCGTCGACTACCCCAGATCCGTTGAGGGAGTGAGTGCGGCGTTGATGTTCAGGTCGCTGGCAAACGGACGAATCAAAGTATCGTTCCGCTCAGTGGGCGACATCGATGTGGGCAAGCTCGCCGAAGAGTTCGGGGGAGGGGGACACAGAAACGCCGCAGGAGCTTCCTTCGATGGTAAACTCGCGGACGTACAAAAACTCACACTGACTGCGATGCGTGACCTTTTGGCCGCTAGTGAAAGCAAGACGCCGTAGTCGATTTCAGGAACGGGATTTATGTCTGACAAATTAGCAACGCTCGTGGCGGGCGCACTCACCAACGTGCGCAATCCACGGAACGACAAGGATGTTATTTCGGCGGGTATGGTGAGGGACTTGGAAGTCCATCCGGCCGGACGGGTGACACTTTCTTTCGTATTGAACCAGGATGATCCTCCGGGTTTGGCGCGAGAAGCACGCCAAGCGATATCGGCGGTTGAGGGCGTTACGAACGTGGATATGTCGATCCTTTCCGGGGACGCCCAGGAAGAGGCTCCAAGTGCTTCGCAAGAGCCGCCCCCACCCGATTTCTCACATCTCGGGACTGTAATCGCTGTATCGAGTGGAAAAGGTGGAGTTGGCAAATCGACCGTAGCAGCCAACCTAGCGGCGGCGCTCGCCAATATGGGCAAAAGAGTAGGTGTAATGGATGCTGACGTATACGGACCCAACTTGCCGCTTCTGTTTGGCTCCCACGACAAACCTGAGGCGGTTAGCGGGAAGGTAGTGCCGCTAGAGCGCTTTGGCGTGAAGTTCATCTCACTCGGCCTGCTCATGGAGAGGGACACCCCGGCTATTTGGCGAGGCCCCATTGTCGTCAAGGTCATCGGACAGTTCTTGACCGATGTGGAGTGGGGCTCACTCGACTACTTCATCGTCGATATGCCGCCCGGCACGGGCGATGCGCAACTAACCCTCGTACAGTCAGTTCAGTTGCGTGGCGCGATCATAGTCACTACACCACAGGAGATGGCGTCCGGCGACGCGTTGCGTGGTGCGAAGATGTTCGAACAGGTAGAGGTCCCAGTGCTAGGCATCATAGAGAACATGAGCGCCTTAGCCTGCCCGCACTGCGGGGAGTCGATCGATGTGTTCACCGAAGGCGGTGGTTCTCGACTCGCGGAACAGCTGTCAGTTCCGTTGCTCGGGCGGATTCCACTTCAAGCTGGTTTGGCCGGATTGGCTGACGAAGGTAAACCGGTAGTGGTTGCTGAGCCGGAATCTCCGGCAAGTAGAGCTCTGACCGATGTCGCTCAGCGGCTGGTGAGTCAGTCGGAGTAGCTGGAACCGAGGGCGTGGGGTCGAGCTTGGACTCGGCTCAACGCCCTACCCAATCGATATCGATGTCACCGAGTACCGCCTTGATGTAGACGGTCAGTTTCTTCGAAGCGGACTCGTAGCCCTCCGATACGTAGCGGGATCCGCGTTTGCGGAAATCTGCGCGATCGAAACTAGCTAGGACACGATCCACCTCCAGAGCTACGCCGAGGTTTCTAGGTAGACGTAGCGTCAGCTGTCCGAGGCCGAGTCGAATCTCTGCGTCCATCGTGGTTGCGTCCGTCCAGTCTCCCGAAAAGTCGAGCGTTATGTTGCCGACACCGCCCTCGAAGTTGATCGTCTCGCATCTCGAGTTTGCCAATTTTTTTGCGTGGAATTCCGCTGCTGCCACGGTCAAGTCGAGCGATCGGCACTCGCCGCGATTCGGCTCGCTGAACGACAGGCTGGTTTCGGCGGCACCCGTACTGAGGTCGAGATCTGAGATCGTCATTCCTCCCAGCTCGATCTCGGCCTCAACCGCACCCAGTTCCATAACTAAGCGAATTGGAATGCGCGGGTTCAACTCGAGATCCAATCTCTGCGGCTCTTCAAAACGGCCGAGGCGGAACTCTCCGTCTCTGTTGTCGAGGCCGAAATACAAAACCCTGCTATCCGGATCGTAGTCAATGGAGGCGTCGAAACTGTCTTCGTCGTAGTAGATCTCGCCTTGGTAGAGCATCTGGGAATCGCCCGGACTCAAGCTCAACATGCCGGCCGCGAACTCGACTCGTACCCGCAGAGATTGCTCGTTCCGAGCAAGTCGCGTTGCGGAGATAGTGCGAAACGACTGTGCGTGCAGTCCACCAAACAACAGAGTGCAAACTCCGGCTAGGAGACTGGTGCTGAACACGCGGCGGAAGGGGCTCATGGCTATGTTTGATCTCGCGAATGCTGCTCACGAGCAATGGGCGTTGCCGGTGGTGTGTGATACAGGTATTCGTCAGACAGCGCTTGGTCAAACTGCCCGGCAAAGGTCCCGCGGATGCCGGCACGAGATAGGATTGTCGCTCCGAAACCGGCGGTGGCGATGATCCAGGAGAGTAGAACCGCGCTCATCGTGAAGATCTCCCCCGCAACCGGTGCCCAACCTAGGAATACCGGTGGTAGCCAGATGGTGGAGAGCGCGACGAGTCCGTACACCAAGTACCTGTATGAAAGCCACCCACCCACCGGGTGTCCAAGTGACATTCGCCGACGCAAATACGCCTCGCCGATGGAGCGTGCCACTGCCAGGTAGCCTCCCAACACGCCTAACAATGCTGCTGCGGCAAAGGCGAGCGCGGCAAACGGAACTATCAGTAATCCAATGACCGTGATGGCTAGCCCTAGCATCAACAGTGCGAAAACCGGAATCACAAGTGGCTGCGCAAGCAGCCCGACGAGGAAGGAGCGCCAAAATGCGTGGCGGACTGTGTCGGCGACCACTTCGAGCTGACGAGAAGCGAAGAACACTAGTCCGAATCCCAACGAACACATTGCGACAAATGCCGCAAGCAGTCCGGCAAAGTCGTTAGTGATTTGGCTCGCTATGGATGGTCCGGCGGACTCCGAGGCCTCCCGGTCGTGGGCCTCAGCCAGAGCCGATTCGGCGGCGGAAGCGCGCTCGGCATTCAACTGCGCGTTGATCTCATCGCGCAATGCATCGACGTCCAGAGCCTTTAAAGCCTCCAAAGCCTCCAACCCTTCGAGCTCTTCAAGAGCGTCCAATCCTTCCAAAACATCGAGACCGCTGAGATCTATTCGCTGAGCACTTTGCCTGCGTGGGGGCGCCGGCCGTGGTCGTACCAAGTCGAGTTCTTCAGAAATTGCCTCTGCGGCTCTGCCGCTCAGGTTCTCCCGACTCCAGTCACGAACAGCGTGCAGAATCTCGTTCGGACCAACCTGATCCGCGCCTGCGAGAAGCTCTCTCCATTCATGTTCCAAGGTTTCACCAGGCGTGTAGGCTGCTATGGTGCGACCGTTCAAAACGATCTCGCCACGAGAAAACGAAACGGTGACACTCTCACCGTCCACCAGAGTTATGCGCAGGGTCGCTTCACGTGCAGATACGTCGGCGGAATGCGCCACAACCGTTGGTGTTTGTCTGGCATGGTCGTTCGCCTCGGCGGACGTGCCAGCAAGAAGTGTGGCAGAGGCGAGAATCGCGATTGAGGCCGAGGTTCTTGACATTGGCATCGACATCTCACTCGGCTCCTGCCATGCGGTTCGGACGCATGGCCAGCCGCAACGCCAAAACATCTATCACCAGCAAACCCATCACCACCGCCGATACGAACAGCGCAGCCGTTCGTGAAAGCTGGAGCGGACTCAGGCAAACGTAGAGACCTCGCACCGCATCAGAAACGACGCCGATGAAGGCCCTCCAAGCCGGAATCCCGAGGGCGGAGTTCATCCAAGCAATTGCTCGACTCAGGGGCGTCGGATTGGCCAGTATCAGAGTCGAGAGTATGGTGAGTGATACGGCGGACGTGCCCAACAAACCGAATGCCAGCCAGCGAATACGTCGGCTCTCCACCGACGAGCGAGCCCCGCGTTGCAGACTCTGAATCCACGAAGGCGGAGGCACGAGCACGCGCGTCATCACTCGATCCTCAAACCCGGGACTCGGGTCGAACCGTGGTAGGGAATCGAGATGTCTGTCGAGGATCTCAGCGTGTATGGGATTATCGGTCATTCGCCTCCCTTACGATCCGTTAAACTGGATGTTTCAGTCCAGTATACCCTCCAAGCTTTCCCGCAGCTCTGCGCGAGCTCGGTGGATGTAAGTTTTCACCGTGCCAAGCGGCAGATCCAGAATCACCGCGATCTCATCGTAAGGACGTCCTTCGACGTGCCTCAGGATTATGCATGATCTGTATTCGGGCCGAAGCTGGCCGATCGCCCGTTCGATCGTAGACCCCAACTCACGCGCCTCGAGCTCATCCAAGGGAGATTCCGTGTGGTCGCCAAGCTGTAACGCCGTCGCTTCTACACGTTCTGGCGTAGTGGCATCCGGCCCACCCTGGAGAGAGAGGGTGTCGAGTTCCTTGCGGCGTAGGTGATCGATCGCTGCGTTGTTGGCGATCTTGAATACCCAGGATGAGAACTTGTACTCTGGTCGATAGCGGTCGAGCGCGTTGAGAACCTTGACGAACGTCTCCTGTGAGAGGTCCTCGGCGAGTTCCCGATCTCGCACCATACGATAAATCAACGAGAATACTGGACGCTGGTAGCGCCGCAGGAGTTCGCGATATGCGGTTTCGTCAGCCTTTCGAGCGAGCTCCACCACCTCTTGATCGGTGGCCGCCGAAAGGTCTGAGAAAGACGTCATGATATTGCTTCGCACCTCGCGTTTTGGCGAACTGGATACCAAGCACAGGTACCGAAGCTATGACGGTAAGCGGTTCTGTGCCAGATTCTAGTTCATTAGGATTTGTCTGCCGAGCTACTCACGATGCTGAGAATGGACCACAGCACTGACGCAATGGTGAGAGAAACATGCGAATTGGCGTGATATCGGACACGCACGGGATGCTGAGACCGGCTGTAAGAGATGTGTTCAAGAATGTCGACCGCATCTTGCACTGCGGTGATGTAGGGTCACCTTTTATTCTCGAACAGCTAGCGCTTCTCGCTCCGGTGTCCGCCACATACGGTAATATCGACAACTTTGATGTCCGCAGTCGGTGCACCAGGGTCGTGAGACTCGAGTGTGACGGTAGAATCACCGTTGCCTTGCACGGCGATCAATTCGGCATGCCGACGCCGGCCATGTTGTGCAAGGAGTTCCCAGATGCTGAGCTAATCCTGTTCGGGCACACTCACAGACCCGTAATCGAACAACTGAACGGGGGGGTAACCGTGATGAATCCCGGTGCAGCAGGGGCCGTGCGGGTTAGCTGTAAGCCAACCGTGGGGATAATCGAATTAGCGGATGGTGTTGCGCCAAAAGCGCGAATCGTTGCTTTAGGCGCCGCGCGTTAGTACGAGATACGTAACGTAGACACAGAGCCCGGCAAGGAGCAGTACGCCATCAACTCTCGAGACTCTGCGGCCGAGCACCATGAGAGGGTACAACGCCACGCAGAATCCGAGCATCACCCAATTGTCCAGGCTAGACGCGGGGTTCAGAGGCACCGGGAATACGAGTGCGGTGGCTCCCAGCACGCCGAGCAGATTAAATAGGTTGGATCCAATCACATTGGCGAGAGCAATGTCTCGCTCACCCTGTAAAGCTGCCACAGCGCTGGTCGCTAGTTCCGGCAGACTCGTCCCCATGGCGACCACAGTCAATCCGATCACACGTTCGTCCACGCCGATCGTTTCCGCGATCGTCACGGCGCCCCTGACGACGAGATCCGCACCTCCGATCAACGCCACGATACCCAATACCACCATCACGATGCTTATGCCCCACGCGCGGCCTCTGCCCTCTTTAAACCTCGCGGTTCGCTTCACATCTTGTTCGATTGATTTTGCCTCGTCCTGCTCGACGTCGCGCCGTGACATGTAGACCACGAACACGGTAAACAAGATCAACGCGAAAAAGAGAAAAGCACCCTCTACGCGGTCGACCATAAGGTCCCGACAGAGCAATACTACGACAGCAGCCACAACCAGCATGAAGGGGTACTCGATTCTGATGGTCCGTCTCTTAACGGCTACCGGAACAACGATCGCCGTTATTCCCAGGATGGCGCCGATGTTGAAGATTGAGGATCCGATGATGTTTCCAAACGCCAGGTCGGTGCTGCCGCGCGCTGCTGCCTCGACTGACACGGCCATCTCTGGTAGGCTAGTTCCCATTGCCACGATGGTGAGCCCAACCACGGCAGCTGAGATCCGCGCGAAGAGGGCAATCCTAGTAGCGCCCTGCACGAGGTAATGGCCACCGACAAAGAGAGCAGTGACCCCCGCAAGCAACTGAATCAATGCAATTGACATTCGAGTGGAATCTAAGTTGGTGAGGCGGCGGCCGTCAGAGGCTCTTCGATTGCCTGCACCACTCCTCGAGCGGTACGGTGCGAGAAAGCGCGGCTGGATGCTTTCGGAACCACTGCAGGAGAATCAGGGTTTCGTCGATTGATTGCGCTGGAATCGCCTTCGAGTCCGACAATGAATTCGAGTGCGTTGACACCAAACCGTCGAAAGCTTCACGTTCGATGGGTGTGTGTGGAGCGGGAGCAGATGCACGCACGGTACCGTGTTTGATCACGTAAGCCCTATCATCTCCATACGTGCCCGGATCGACATATACGAAGCTGAGAGCGGCTACGTTCGCATGTGCCCTGACGGACGCGGCAAGCAACCACTCGAGCGCATCGAATCGGTCGCGCCAATATGCCGCCAGCTCGAATTCCTGGCGTTCTCCTGCGGCCGTCATCTTCGCGACCACCTCGTCGAGTGGCTCCATCGAGGTCGTCTCGAGAAACGCAAGAGCTTTGTGCACGCGGTCTCGATAATCCCGCTCGGTTACCGACCCGGCGCAAGGCCCCGCACAGTGCCCAACTTCGTTGCGCAGGCACGCAGCTCTCGTATGGGCCACAAACAGGTCGCCTTGCCCTGGAAAGGTGACCGGCATCTTCAGAGCACAATCCCGGAGTTGCAGCAAATCGTTCAACACTCGAACGCTTTCCTTCAGGCGGCCCACGCCGCTAAACGGTCCATAATGCCTGATCGAGTTTGCGCCTGGGGTGCTGCCCACAAAGAGCTTGGGAGCTGGCCCGTCCGAGACCTTGATGAAACCAACGCGCCGGTTTCGGTTCATTCGCACGTTGAAGACGGGGCGGTAACGCTTGATCTGGCGCAGCTCCGCGAGCAGCGCAGCGAACTCTGAGGGCATCGGGTCCCACTGAACGTCCGCCGCGGCGTGGAGGATTCGGGCGGCCTTGTCTTCAGGGAATCGTGCACGAAAATACGATAGCAGCCGGTTTCGTAGCCGTTTTGCTTTTCCGACGTATATCACCCGACCTGTTGCGTCTATCATCCGGTATACCGCTGGCCGGTTTTCGGCCAACGCGCGAACTCGACGGTGCAATTGCCCGTTGTCGGTCAGTGGCAGCGCTAGCGCCGTCATCTACTCGATGCCTGGCACTTGTAGCAAAACGTCGTAGCCCGTCCGTCGATGGCATGTGTGGTGGCGAGCGTCGCACCGCAGGAAAGACATGGCAAACCGCCGCGGCCGTACACCTGCAGGGTGCCCTGAAATGAACCGATTTCGCCAGTTCCAGTGCGGTAGTCTCTCAGGGTGGTGCCCTTCGCGGTTATCGCCTCGGCCAACACGTCGCGTATCTCCGAGAACAACCGGGTGAGGTCGGAACGGCCTAGCCTGTCTGCTCGCCGGGACGGATCGATGCCGGCACGAAAGAGCGCTTCATTTGCGTAGATGTTACCTACTCCTGCAATACGTCGTTGGTCCATCAGCGCCTTTTTGATCGCTACGCGGGTGCCTGACAGCTGTCGGGCGAACATCTGAACGTCGAAGCCGCCATCGAGTGGTTCCGGTCCGATCCGCCCAGTATAGGTCTTCCATGCTGTGTCATCCAATAGCCAGATCGTTCCCAATCTCCGAACATCACGATATACGAACCTCGCACCATCTCCAATATTGGCCTGCAAAACTCGGTATCGACGCTCCTCGTCGGATGGACGGCCGGCGGCAATGAAGAAGGTACCCGTCATCCTGGGTTGGATGACCAAACGGAGTCCACTATCGAGAAGAAAGACGACGTGCTTGGCGCGCCGCGAGACTTCTCGCACAGTAGCTTCTTCGAGGGCAGCAATCAGACGTCGGGCAGAAACTTCTCGGAGGCCGTTGGACTTGAAGAGGCGGGGTTTTCGAAGGGTGCGACCGTTCAGGCGCGGCGCCAGGTCGCGCGCAATGGTCTCTACTTCAGGCAGTTCCGGCACGAGCCACTTCGCGCCATGCGATGTCTTTTCGGTACACTTTGCTGTCGAACTGTACAAGCTCGGCTAGGCCGCGGCTCTGCTCCACCGCATCCACGACAGTTGTCCCTAATCCGGTAGCACAAAGGACGCGTCCGCCTGAGGTGCGGAGCACGCCGGTTTCGTCGCGTGACGTTCCGGCGTGAAAGAGTATGGTCTCAGGCGGGAGATCGGCGGGCAGGGAGATTTCAACGCCCTTTTCGGGAGCAGCAGGATATCCCCTCGAAGCTAGAACCGTTGTAACCGCGGCCCCGCTGGGCTCTGTGATGGTGTCTTCGGGTTTCCAACCCTCACCCGCAGCGATCTGCCACATGTGCTCCACAATGTCGAAGTTCAACAGCGGGAGCACCACCTGTGCTTCGGGATCACCGAATCTGCAGTTGAATTCCAGGACCTTGGGATCGCCTTGCGGAGATATCATCAGCCCGGCGTACAAGACCCCCCTGTACGGTGCTCCCGAATCGGCCAAAAACCGCAGCGTGGGTGCTACGACCTCATCGTGCACTCGCTCGAGCAAAAATCGATTTGCTACCGAGACCGGAGAATAAGCTCCCATTCCGCCTGTGTTCGGACCGGTATCACCCTCTCCGATCCTCTTGTGATCTTGCGAGGCGGGGAGCAAGAGCGACCGTTCGCCATCGGTCAACGCAAGCACGGAGAGTTCTTCTCCTTGGAGGTATTCTTCGATCACTACCTCTTCACCGGCGCTGCCGAACCTGCCTCCGAACATCTCTCGAACGGCGACATCAGCGTCTGGGCGGTTTTCGCAGATTAGCACGCCCTTACCAGCGGCAAGGCCGGAGGCTTTGACGACCAAAGGTTCGTCTAGCGAGCTGAGGTAGTCGAGAGCTTTAGTCTCGTCGCGGAAAGAGGCACCGGCTGCTGTAGCAACTCCTGCTTCTTCCATGACCTGTTTGGCAAAAGCCTTGGAGGCTTCGATCCGCGCTGCGGAGGCGCTAGGTCCAAAAACGCGATGCCCAGCAGCGGTGAGCCTGTCTGCCAAACCTGCCGCAAGTGGAGCTTCGGGGCCGATTATCGTCAGGTCTATCTCGTGTTCGGCAACAGCGGCCGCGATGCCTGCCATATCACTGTCTTTGATTGGCAGATTGGTGCCAAGCGTTGCTGTGCCTGGGTTTCCGGGCGCACAGAAAACTTCGGCCGATTTGGCAGCGACCCAGCACAGCGCGTGCTCGCGGCCGCCGCCTCCTACCACCAGAATCTTCAACTCTTGTCCTGTTCCTTGAAAGCCTCCGAAAATGCCTGGGCGGCCTTCTTTGCTGCGCCCGCCATGTCTTTGACGGTATCACGGGCTGTCTTGGCGTAATGAACAGCTGCCTCGCTCACGTCTTCCGTAAGCGACCGATCTTCCTCTTCCTCACCGCGGTGTGTGTAGTGGCCTTCGAGGATCTTGTCATACGCGCCATCGGAAATCCACTTCTGGAGTTCCGCCGCACGCAGCGTATGGAAGGGGTGGGTGAGATTCAACTGATTCAAGATTTTGTAAACCTTGTCCATGGGGCCGCCCATGGTCTCGTATTCCCGGGCCTGTTCCATGAACGCAGCCAGATCGGTTTCCTCGGCTTTCCCACCTCCCGCCAGCTTCAGAAACACTCCCATAGAAGCCACAGGGTCCTGGGTAGCCAATAGACCGGCCCGGTCCGATGATAGTTCGGCCTTGCGTGACCACTCCAACAAGGCGAGCTGGATCGGCAGCAGTGCTAGGCCAGCCAAGAAAGGCAGATTATTGAAACCGAACATCAGCAGAATGAACAAGACCGTTCGGTAGAGCGAATGACCACTCATTACATGTCCCAGCTCATGGCCCAACAACACCCGCAGCTCGTCGTCAGAAAGCAGGCTGAGTGCGCCGGAGTTGAGCGTGATGAACGGCTCGTCCATTCCGACGGCGCCGGCGTTGACGATCGGCGTCTGAGTCATGTACAGCTCAGGCTGCTTCGGCCAATCCATGGTGGTCGTCACTTCCGTCATGAGGCCGTGCAGCTTGGGGAACTGTTTGGGGCCAACACGAACGGCATTTGCCTGGAACATCAACCTGATGCCCCGTTCGCCGAAAAATCCGAAAATTCGCTTCACTACCTCATCAAACCCCGGGATCTTGCGAAGTGTCTGAAGGGCTGCCCGGTCAGCAGGATGTTCCCACGCCGTGGCCGAAATGTCCTTCAGGACTGCCGGCGAACGCGGAGACGGAAGGCCCGTATCGTCGCTCATTGATGCCTCCGATGGTCAAGCTTGGTTTGCTGCTTACTGAGAATTCTAAGCGGTTGCTTCTCCGTACGCGCGTGGTAGCTCCGAGTTTCAAGTTGCGACTTCATACGGAAGCTGCGGCATGCAGCCCACGCTCGAGGTCATTCAACAGGTCTGCTGTGTCCTCGATTCCCACGGATAGTCGCACCAGACCGTCGGAAAGCCCCATTTCTTCGCGCATTTCCTTGGGTACCGCGGCATGTGTCATGGTGGCTGGATGGCCGATCAGACTCTCGACACCTCCAAGCGACTCGGCGAGTGAGAAAATCCTGGTTCTTTCTACCAACGCGCGAGCTTTCTCATACGAGCCGGTATCAACGGCAATCATGCCACCGAATCCCGACATCTGGCGGCATGCAAGATCATACTGCGGATGATCGGGCAGACCTGGATAGTAGACGTGTTTTACCGCCGCGTGTTCGGATAGCCATG
The DNA here is from genome assembly GCA_039589395.1 of Gemmatimonadota bacterium. Classification (GTDB taxonomy): domain Bacteria; phylum Gemmatimonadota; class Gemmatimonadetes; order Gemmatimonadales; family GWC2-71-9; genus JBDGYW01. The sequence continues at coordinate 3,251 of JBDHHK010000033.1, read as the reverse complement.
CCGCTATCTCCCTACCCGAAGCGTCGTGCTGTCGCATCCGCACGGGCAGTGTTTTCACACCCCTCAAGGTCAGCCAGCAGTCCATGGGGCTGGGGACTGCACCTACGGCGTTCTGGTAAAACGCCATACGCTCAGCGAGGTCGCCTCGTGTGGTCACGACAACGCCTCCAACCACGTCGCTATGTCCGTTGAGGTACTTGGTCGTGGAGTGGATCACTATCTCGACGCCCAACTCGACGGGTCGCTGGAAATACGGTGTTGCAAACGTGTTGTCGACGGCCATCGTGAGCCCGCGATCACGCACCAACTCGGCCACCGTCGCGAGGTCCGTGAGGTGCATCATCGGATTGCTCGGCGTCTCGACGAATACGAGTTTCGTGTTGAAGTTGATTGCGTCGTCGATCTTATCTGGGTCTCGTGTGTCCACAAAACTGAAGGACATGCCGCGCTGCTCGAAGATCTGCTTCATGATCCGGTGTGTACCACCGTAAACGTTCTCGCCGCAGATGACGTGATCGCCGGCGTCGAACAACGACAACACAGCATCGGTGGCTGCCATGCCTGACGCAAACGCTAGTCCGTTGGTCGCACTTTCCAACGAGGCGAGATTTCTCTCCAGCATTTCGCGCGTAGGGTTCTGCGTGCGCGAATACTCGTACCCCTTATGTTCGCCAAGTTTTGGCTGAACGTAGGTGGATGTGAGATGTATCGGTGGCATGATTGCCCCGGTCGACTCGTCCGGCCGCTGGCCGGCTCGTATCGCCCTGGTGGCAAATCCGTCTTGGAGATCTTCGTCGAATATTCGTGCCATGATGGTACCGTTTGAAATGTGAAGTGCGAAGGTTATTCCCCCACGCTTGAAGTAGCAACTGGCCGGTTGTACGTTCACGAGTCATGTCTGAATCCCCAATCACGTGTCTGGTTGTTGATGACGAGGCGCCTCTGCGCGAAGCGATAGGGCGCGTACTGCTGGCGAACGGGTACGAGTGCATCACTGCCGCGTCAGGGGCAGAGGCGCTCGACATCATGGAAAAAGTTGAAGTACCCGTGGTTCTTTCCGACATAAAGATGCCGGTAATGGATGGCGTAACGTTGCTGGGAAAGATCCGCGACCGATGGCCGGACACTGCCGTTTTGGTGGTTACGGCGGTCGCTGAGGTCGAAGTCGCGGTCGCCTGCCTGCAGATGGGTGCGCTGGACTACCTCACCAAACCATTTCAGCTGAATGAGGTAAAGGCCCGCATAGAACAGGCGATCGAGAAACGTCGCCTGCTCCTCGACAACCGAATGTACCAAGAGCACCTTTCCGAATTGGTTGCCGTCCAGGCGCGCCGAATCGAAGAGCTATTCCTTGAAGGGGTCCAGGTGTTGGTGGAAGCCCTGGAGGCGAAGGACGCATACACACGCGGTCACTCCACCAGAGTGAGTGCGTATTCCGGCAGGATAGCTAACGAGCTAAGTCTGGACGCCGATAACCAACATTACATCAAGCTCGCCGCGGAACTGCACGATGTTGGGAAGATCGGTGTACGCGAGGCTGTGCTCCTCAAGCCGGCGCGGTTGGACGCCGACGAATACGACCACCTCATGCAACACATGGCAATTGGGGCACGAATCCTCGACCCACTACTGAAAAACGCGCCTCAAGTGATAGACATCGTCAGGTCGCACCACGAGCACTATGACGGGTCGGGTTTGCCCGATTCGCTCGCTAAAGATGCGATCCCGCTTCCCGCCCGTGTCGTCTCACTTGCCGACGCCTTCGACGCAATGACTTCGGTGAGGCCGTATCGGGCAGCCATGTCGCCACAAGCCGCATTGGAAGAGATCGACCGCTGTACGGGTAGACAGTTCGACCCGGATGTGGTCGGTGCATTCCATAGTGCTTTTCCAGAACCGAGTGAACTTCCGATTGAGACGCCAGACAAGGTGCATCATCAACTGCCCGAAGGCGTCGCCGCCGGCCAGGCCTCTTCGCCCCAATAACAACGACCGGAGTACTGAGAAAAATGAGTGACACGCTGATTGCCAGTGTCTCGGGTGTACGCGGTCTAGTTGGCAAGGATCTCACGCCGGAGTTCGTGGCGAGGTACGCGGCTGCATTCGGACTTATCGTCCGGGATCGCGGCGTGAACTCCGTTGTTGTGGGCCGCGACGCAAGGACGTCGGGCCCAATGTTTTTGGCGGCAACGAAAGCTGGGCTGCAATCCGTCGGGACAAACGTGGTGGATTGCGGCTTGATACCAACACCCACACTTCAGCTGGCAGTTGAGTTTCATGAGGCGGCGGGTGGTATCGTGATAACGGCGAGTCATAATCCAGTGGAGTGGAACGCACTCAAATTTGTTGGATCCGACGGGCTCTTCCTGAATCAAGAGACTGCCAGTAAACTCTTCGAACTCGTGGCGGACGGCACGATAGATCGTTGCGGCTGGGACTCTCTGGGCGAAAAGACTGTCGACGACTTTGCGGTAGAACGCCATCTGGAGGAGGTGCTGGCACTCGAGCTCGTCGATGTAGACGCCATCCGAGCCCGGAACTTCACGGTTGCGTTGGATTGTGTTCGAGGTGCTGGAGGCACGATCATGCCAGCGCTTCTCGACCGACTCGGCTGCACGGTTGTAGGGAGAGATCTCGAACCCGACGGTTGTTTTACGCGTGCACCTGAGCCGATTCCGGCAAACCTCGGCCCGTTGGAAGAGCTGGTTCGTAGCAGCGGAGCAGACTTAGGGATTGCGGTGGATCCGGATGTTGACCGGCTGGCACTCGTGGATGGTACGGGGCGAGCGATCGGAGAGGACTACACGCTCGCGTTCGCCGTGCAGGCGATCTTGCGGCAACGCCGGGGTCCCGTCGTTGCCAACCTCTCGACATCACTTGTCGTGGATGACGCAGCGCGCGAATTCGATATCGCTGTCGAACGGGCACCCGTGGGAGAGGCGAACGTCGCACGGGCCATGCAGGCTGTGCATGCCGTGATCGGCGGGGAGGGAAACGGTGGTGTAATGCTTCCAGACCTGCACCTCGGTCGTGATGCACCGGTTGGCGCGATACTGACTTTGGACCTGATGGCACAAACGGGGCTCTCGGTTTCGGAGCTCGTGGCCGCAAAACCCAGCTACTCGATAGTCAAAGCAAAGACCGGCAGGAGCGGTGTGCTCGAAGAGGTGTATGCTGCTCTGGGGAACAGGTTCGCCGATGCGACAAAGGACTGCCAAGACGGCCTGCGCCTGGCGTGGGACGACTCATGG
>JBDHHK010000032.1:0-58629 GCA_039589395.1 Gemmatimonadota bacterium | reverse complement strand
GCAACATTTCTTGAAGCGCCTCGCCGAGGTTGATGTCGGGCGCATCCATGCCGCCCTGTGGCTGCATGAACTCGAGAATCGGAAAAGCCTGCTGGCTTACTTCGACTTCAACTGTCCGATCTTCCAGTTTCCCATCGCGAAGCAGCTCGCGCAGCTTTTCTCGAGTGCGCTCGTGACGGGACGTATCGACGTCTTCTGTCTGCGATTCAGCATTCTCTTCCCTCACCTCTCCGTCCGATGAAACTACGAACAATGGTCGTGCCGACGGATCGTCTTCTGCGGGTGGAGTGGGAGAGGGGGGAGGCGTGGGAGACGCCGGAGGCTTTGACGGGAACAGCAGTTCCACCAGGCGCTCTTCCGTGCGTTCCTCGGCCGTAGGGAACACCTCGTCCTCCCGCTCACCTCGGACCATGTTGATCGCAGAATCCACCAAGTCGCGGATCATCGACTCCACATCCCTGCCGACGTACCCAACCTCGGTGAACTTCGAGGCTTCGACCTTTATGAAAGGAGCACCGGAGAGCCGCGCCAACCGCCGCGCGATTTCCGTCTTTCCCACTCCTGTCGGACCGATCATGATGATGTTATTGGGGAGGATCTCGTCGCGGATCTCTTCGGGTGCCTTCTGTCGGCGCCAGCGGTTACGAATGGCGATCGCAACGGCTTTCTTTGCAGCCTCCTGCCCAACTATGTATCGGTCCAGCTCTGCGACTATCTGCCGCGGCGGAAGTTCTTCGAGCCAAGGCAGTGGCTCCGGACCGCTGTCGAGCGACTCCAGCTTTGATTTGATCTTGTCCTGGTCCGACATATCGACTCCGTTACTTGCGGAACTCTCGTACTATTTCAGCTCGAGAACGCTGATATGGCTGTTGGTGTACACGCAGATGTCCGCCGCAATCTCCAAGCTCTTTCGAACAACCGCTTCGGCGGACAGATCGGAGTGCTCCATCAGCGCACGTGCCGCCGCCAACGCGTAGTTGCCACCGCTGCCAATGGCGAGAATGCCATCGTCCGGCTCGATCAATTCTCCACTGCCGCTCACCACGAACGAGTGGTCCGAGTTTGCGACCGCGAGTAGCGCTTCGAGCCTCCTCAACACCCTGTCGCTACGCCAATCTTTACCGAGCTCCACTACAGCTTTCGACAGGTTGCCCGGGTAGCGCTCCAACTTTTCCTCAAATTTCTCAAACAGAGTGAAAGCGTCTGCTGCCGCACCCGCGAACCCCGCCAGCACTTTATCATTGGCGAGCTTGCGTACTTTGTTGGCGTTTGCCTTCATAATAGTGTCGCCAACCGTGACCTGGCCGTCGCCGCCCATGGCAACGGAGCCGTCTTTGCGGGCACATAAGATGGTGGTGGCCCTAAAGTCGGTTTTCTTCATTCCTTCCTCCTGCACCTCTGCGTCTCTGCCCCACTGCACCAGCCCCGCCGTTGCAGAGGTGCAGCGCGGCAGATTGGTAGTAGTAGAACAGATCCCTATGCGCGCGGATGAGCTTGGTCATATACCTTCTTCAGCCGCTCCACACTCGTATGAGTATACACTTGTGTCGTGCTCAGTGATGCGTGGCCGAGCAGTTCTTGAACGGCCCGAAGATCGGCTCCGCCGTCCAAGAGATGGGTCGCGAAGCTGTGGCGGAGGCTGTGCACCTTGAAGCCAGAGCTCTCGTCGAGCAAGCGTAGAAACTGCCTGACGAGATGCTGCACACCACGTGGCGATAGGCGGTTTCCTTTCAGTGATAGGAACACCGCCCTGCGGTCGCCCGCTCGAGGTTTCTGCGCCAAAAGCGTTTCTCGCTCGGTAAAGTACTTTCGCAATGCTCTGGTTGCGTGCGTGCCGATCGGCAGTATCCGTTCTTTTCGTCCCTTACCCCGCACTTTCACCTGATCGGACACTATGTCGACCTGTTTCATATCGAGATTTGCCAGTTCCGATAGCCGCATTCCAGTAGCATAAAAAAGTTCGAGGATCGCGAGGTCCCTGGCAGGCTTGAATCCACCTTCCGCCGCAAGCGACTCGGCAAGCTCGAACATCACGTCGACCTGCACTCGGTCCAGTACGGGCGGGAGCTTTCGCTCGAGTTTCGGCAGCCGCACCGCGGCAGCCGGGTTCTCTTGGACTCCGTGTCGCACACTCAGAAAACGGTAGAATCCCCGGAGTGCCGATATGGCACGCGCGACGGATCGTTTAGCCAACCCACGGCGACGCAGTTCACCCATATAGCTCCGTACCGCCAGTCGGTCCAGACTCGTCCACGACCACTCGGTCGCGCCACCATGGTAGTCGTCACAGAACTCGGCAAACGATTGCAGATCGCGCCCGTAAGCCTTGATGGTATGAGCGGAATCCTGCCTCTCCTTGGCGAGGAACTCGAGGAATTCGACGATCTCTTTGCGGCTCTCGCCCATTACGAGCCCTCCCTCAGGATTCCGGCGGCGAACTCCCGCATCGAGTCGATTGCACGCTCGGCCAGTTGCTCTCGTCTCTCACGCTTCTTGCGGACTCGCTTCTCTAGGGGTGGCAACAAACCGAAATTGGCGTTCATCGGTTGAAAATCGTCTGCGTCAGACTCGGTCACATATCGCAACAATGCTCCAAGCATCGTCTCTGCCGGTGGCATTTTGGGGCGTCGACCGGACAGCAACCGTGCCATGTTGTGACCCGCCAGGATTCCGGTTCCCAGCGACTCCGTGTACCCCTCCACTCCGGTCAGCTGCCCAGCAAAGATCAGCTTGTCGTCGTCTCGAGCCGACAGAAACGACGTCAGGGTGATAGGAGTGTTGAGGTAGCTGTTACGATGCATCGAACCGAATCTAAGAAACTCCGCGCTCCCGAGGCCGGGGATCGTGCGAAGCACACGCGCCTGATCCGCTTGTCGCATCTTCGTCTGGAACCCAACTAGGTTCCACATCTGGCCGGCTTTGTCTTCTCGGCGCAGCTGCACCACTGCAAACGGTTCCATCCCAGTCTTCGGGTCTTTGAGTCCAACAGGTTTCATCGGCCCGAACCTGAGCGTATCGGGTCCGCGACGAGCCAGCTCTTCGACCGGCAAACAGCCCTCGAAGAATGGAGTCTTCTCGAACTCATGGCTGGTGTATTGATCGGCCCCGAGCAGATCTTTCACGAGATTGCGATACTCTTCTTCCGACAAAGGCGAGTTCAGATAGTCGTCACCGCAACCTTTACCATATCGCGAGAGTGGATACAAGAGGGTTTGGTCTAGCGATTCGGCGCTCACGATCGGTGCGATAGAGTCATAGAACGCCAGCGATTCGACACCCAGGCGATTGCGGATCGTCTCTGCCAAACGGTCGGATGTCAGCGGACCAGTCGCCACGATCGCAGGAGAAAGGAGTTCGACTATTTCTTCTCTCCGCACATCGATATTCGGGTGTGCGGTCACCCTTTCGGTTACAAGTTGTGAAAACAGGCGCCGATCAACAGCTAGCGCCGAACCCGCAGGCACACGCGTGTGTTCGGCTACCTCCAGCAGTAGGCTGCCTAACAAACGCAACTCTGCCTTTAGAAGGCCGTGCGGATTTGAAATCTCGGTTGATTTAAAGGAGTTGCTGCAGACTACTTCGGCGAGAAAACCGGTTTCGTGAGCAGGAGATGACTGGTGCGGGCGCATCTCGTAGAGCGTCACGGCCACTCCCGACTCGGCGAGAGCCCAGGCGGCTTCGCACCCGGCAAGCCCGCCCCCGACCACGCAAACGTTCACGTGTCGGGCGTCTCGGAAGCCTCCGCCGAAAACTGGTGCTCGCACTTCAGACAACGTAGGTATTCCCCGCGTGCCTTGGTCGACCGTTTTTCGGCACCGACATTCCCGCACGAAGGACATTCCTTTGGGACCGGCTGATGCCAGGTCGTGAAGTCGCAATCCGGATACCGTGCGCATCCGAAGAACGTTCGGCTGCGTCGCGTGCGCCGGGCAGCCAAATCACCGGTTCCACACGTTGGGCATTTGACTCCCAGCGGCACCGGACGTGTGTGCTTGCACTTTGGATACTTGGTACACGCTAGGAATTCGCCGTAGCGACCTGCCTTGACGACCATCGGCCCACCGCACACGCTGCACTTCTCGTCAGTTGGCCGGTCGGGCGTTTTCTTCTTACCCAGCGGCTTCGTGTGGCGGCACTTCGGATAGTTGGTGCAGGCGATGAACGGACCGAACCGCCCGCTTTTCACCTGCAGTTTGCCACCGCATTCGGGGCACGGCTCAGATTCCAGTTTTTCGACGTCACTCTTGAATGCATCTCGGATGACCGCCGCCATGTCGACCTGTTCCAGAGCCTTCGCGAATGGTCCGTAGAAATCCTCGAGCACCGTGCGCCAGTCGAGCTCGCCTTCTTCAACCTTGTCGAGCTCATCCTCCATCTCTGAAGTGAACTCCACATTGAAGAGGTCTGGGAACTGGCTCACGAGGACCTTAGTCACGGTCTCGCCAAGTTCCGTGGGAAAAAACCGCTTGCTCTGCATTCGGGCGTAGTCACGATCCCTCAGCGTCGACACGATGCTGCTGTATGTGCTCGGGCGACCGATACCCAGCGTCTCCAGTTCCTTGACCAGGCTTGCTTCGCTGAACCGCGGCGGCGGCTCCGTGAAGTGCTGTTTCGGCTCAATGCCCGCCACAGTGGCTTTGTCGCCCTTCTCGAGAGCCGGCACAGGCTTGAGGTCTTCGAACGTCTGTTTGTCTTCGACTTCCTTGGTATCGGCGTAGAGCGTGTGGAAGCCGTCGAAGATGATCACCGACCCAGATGCCCTGAACAGGTACTTCCCTATCTTGAAATCGAGAGTCGTCGTGTCGTACACCGCGGGGTTCATCTGCGAGGCCACGAACCGCCGCCAAACCAGCTCGTAAAGTTTGCGTTGATCCGGCGTCAGATACTTCGCGACCTTTTTTGGCTCGCGCAAAACGTCCGTCGGACGAATTGCTTCGTGAGCCTCCTGGGCTCGGGCACCCTTCTTCAAGCGGTAGGCGTTCGGTTTCGCCGGCAGGTATTCCTTCCCGTAATCGTCGAGAATGAAGTCACGTAGCTGTTCGATAGCGCTCGGCGCCACCCTCGTCGAGTCGGTGCGCATATAGGTGATCAAACCGACCGCACCCTCGTTGCCCAGCTCTACCCCTTCATAGAGCTGCTGCGCGCACGCCATGGTGCGTTTGGAAGAAAAGCCCAGGCGTTTGGCTGCCTCTTGTTGCAGGGTGCTGGTAATGAACGGTGGGGCAGCGTGTTTCCGCCTCTGTTTTCGCTGCACATCCGAGACGACGAATGGCTTGCCCTTCACATCCGACACCACCGCGAGCGCCTCGGCCTCCGAAGACAAATCGGGCTTCTTGCCCTTAACCTTGTGCAGTTTTGCGGTGAACTCTTTGCGTTTGGCCTTGAGGTTCACCTCAATGGACCAATACTCGGACGGCTTGAACGCGCGTATCTCTTCCTCTCGCTCGACGATCAACCGCAGCGCCACAGTCTGCACCCGGCCTGCCGACAAACCGGTCTTCACGGCTTTCCAAAGAAGTGGGCTCGCCTTGTATCCGACCAGGCGATCGAGGATTCGTCGCGCCTGTTGCGCCTCTACCTTGCGTTCGTCAATCTCGCCCGGATTGTCCATGGCGTCGGTGATCGCGTCGCGGGTGATCTCGTGAAAGAGAACGCGGTGAATCGTATCTCCGTTGCCAAGTTGGCTGGCCACATGCCAGGCTATGGCTTCTCCTTCTCGATCGGGGTCGGTGGCGAGGTAGATAGAGGAGCAACCCAACGCCGTTTTCTTCAGATCAGATAAAGTCTTGGCCTTACCGCGGATGGTTACGTACTTGGGCAAAAACCCATTCTCGACCTCGACACCCAATTCACGTTGCGGCAAATCCCTGATATGCCCAACCGTAGCCTTGACCGTGTACCCCTTACCCAGGTACTTGCCGATCGTCCTGGCTTTGGCAGGTGACTCCACGACAACCAATGAGCTCTTCTTCTTCGCCATCTTCCTCTTCTTGTTCTTCAGACACGCGCTGCGCGGGGGACATATTTATCCTACCATTGCACGTCGCGCAAGCTCGACCACCTCATTGGTCACGTCGGAAAAAGAACTTCCCTTGCCTCGATGGCCACAAACGGCAGGAGCCCGACCACGCGGCCGGGCTCCGTGTTTTTCTCGAAATGGCTAACCGATATCTATGGCGACGTGCCCCAACCCTCTGTTGGGAATACGTTGGAGATTGCCGGTAGCTGGACAGTTACAACTCCGTACGCCGTTACTCCGACGAGTATCTGTTCACCATTCGCCAGCCTCGCCACACGCAGCGGCCCAATGATCGGGTCTCTTATCGGCAAGGTCGTGACTTTTTCGAAGAAGAACGTGTCGTACACTTCGACCTCGGCATCGGCGACCGCCAGGAACACGAGTCGATCGTCGGGATCTCCAGATCCACCAAAGGTTCCCGTAGTACCGCCAATGCCCGCCTCGAAGTTGTGGTCGAAGTTCAGGTCCATTCCAGCTACGGTGCCCTCTTCGGAGATCAACCCCTTGAGCCGGAGTGCCTCGTTCAGCACGTAGACCGAATCGGTCGTACGGACGAGGTTCGTTAGGCCGTTGAAGTTGAGCGCAATCGAATTCACGATCGTGGCCGTGTTGCTAATGAAGTCACTTACGCGGAAGCTCGGCGTGATGCCTTGGTCTCTCTCAATAGGCCCGGTGAACGTAATCGGTGTGGCGCCTATGAAGAGGGTGCCACTACACGTTGATGTCGCCACTCCAGTGGCAGCGTTGAACCCGACCGCCTGTGCGAAAGTCTCGGCCTCGATGACACCACCCTCTCCTGCCAGAGCATGGGAGAAATCGCCGGAATTCCGCACGAACGTGGTTTCGCGGAACACCAGCTTTTCCATGTTCACCATTACGCCGCACGCCGTCGACAGGATCGTGTCCATTGGTATTGTCGGACCGCGATCGACAAACACGCGTAGAGTGTCGAATTCTGGAGACGGGAGAACCTCCGCATGTTCCCAGAAGAAGTGGGAAGATGGCGTGGCCGATGTCAGATTTTCCCACCGCAGCGATCCGCGCAGCGGCAGTTGGTCCTGGTCGATCGTGGGCGTCGTGGAATAGACCGCAGTAATTCCATCGGCGTTGCATGCCCCGGCACCAGGTCTGCAGGTCATTCCAAGGTATTGAGGCCGATCTGAGAAGTCATGCCTCGTGAACTTGAGCTGAATCGCTCCCGTGGATTCATCAAGCGCAGTGGTTACTTCATCTACCACGAAATTGGGTAACGAGTGGCGGCGTACTTCGCGCCGCAGCTGTAGATCGACAATTGATAGGTCTGTACCACCGGAGTTTGCCACAACCACGGTATCGGCATTGGCGCCAGTGGTTACGTTCTGAGGCCATAGCGCAATGCCCCAGGGTCGCGAGCCGACAGATATACCCCCGGAAACGAAACTGGTATCACTCACCTGAAAGACGTCAATACGCCCTAGGTCGACGTTGGTGAGATAGACCTCATTGAGATTCCGATTGTAGATCCCGTCGATCACACTGCCGCCGTCCGGCAGCGGTGTCGTGGTACCGTGCACGACCAGAACCGTGTCTGAGGACGCAGCTGCCGCACCGGGTGCGGCCTGAGGGCCACCCGAAACACCTGCCGAATTCGCCGTGGTATCGCGGTTTCCATTTGCGTCCTCAGCCCAGGCACGGATGACCACGAACCTGGGGAGATTGGTCGGCGGGAACGCGAAGTTCAGCGGCCAGGTGTTCGACACGTCGGTCAATGTGCCGCCGCCGACGGAAGCCGAAGCACCTCCGACCTGCTGCGTCGTGTCGTCCCGTAGCAGCGCGTACCAGCCAACCTGTTGGATTCCGCCTGGATCGGTGGCACTCACGGTTATCGAGTCGTCGACCTCAACGCGTTGGTTGATGGTGAAACTCACGATCGGTGGATCTGTATCGTTGGTCACCGACTGCACTGTAACGTCAACCGTTGAACTCGTTGCGCTGCGCCCCGTCGAGTCTCTGACAAATCCCTGAATGGAGAAGATGCCTTCGGACGTATTCCCCGGCACGGTTAGAGTATCAACGTAGGTCGTGTCAGTCGGGAGCGGAGAAGAATACCCTTGGGAATTGCTGTCGGTCACAATTCCCGTGACGAGATACCCTACGAGTTGAACTCCAGCCGAATGCTGAGCGTTCAGCTCGACGACGATCTGCCGACCCTGAGAGGTCAGAGCCCCTGCACTAGGCCTCTCAATCGACACCGTCAGCGCATCTTCATTGATCAAGAAGAGCGAGTCTTCTGCCGAGGCGGAATTGTTGTTTCCGTCAACCACAGTGGCGGTGATGTAGACGATGCCGCCCGCAGTCGTATTTCCCGCGAGATCGACGGTAACATTGAACGCGGCAGCGGTCACGGCGCTGGTGAACACGGTGTCCATCGCCGCGTTGTACCCGCCCGAAAACTCGATCGTCAGATTCTTGAGGCCGAGGTTGTCGGCGGCTGACACACCAAAGCTCAGACCGTCGTCGATCCTGAGCGTGTCGCCGCTGCTCTTCACGATTGAGATCGACGGTGCAATCCCGTCGTCCTCGAACCCCGGTTGGAACTGTCGCTCAGTGCAGCCCGCCGCAAACAACATCAGGCCACCGAGCGCCGATGTTATGATGACTCGATTACGCACGATTTCCCTCTGTTTGAGTCGCTACTTCCGTTCAGTTCCCCGAGGGGCTGTCCAGCACGCGTGGAGTGACCAGAATCAGCAGATCACGTCGCTGCTCGCGTCGGGTTGTATAGCCGAACATCCCACCAAGAACCGGTAGGTCTACAAGGAACGGTATTCCGCTCTTTGCCACAGTGACCTCGGTCACAGTTAGCCCGCCAATTACGGCTGTCTCACCATCCTCGACTAGGATCTGACTCGCTGCTTCCTGAGTCTGGAAGGTGAAGCCGACGTCGGCCGGGGCCGCACGGACGGACGAGTTTTCGACTGCGATCTGCATCAATACCTGGCGGCTGCTCGTAACGTGCGGAGTGACACGAAGCTGCAAGCCCGTCGGGACGATTTCAGTTACCGCACGAGGGGCGCCTTCCGTGGCCCCCGCCTGACCGCCAACGTCGATGGTCCTAATAGGAGTCCTCTCACCGACGAGGATATAGGCTTCAGTATTGTCTGCAGTCGTAGTCAGTGGCTCCGCCTGCAGGTCGGCAAGCTCAACCCGTTGAAGTGCGTCAACGAACGATGTGAGATTGAAGCTACCTATTGCGGTCGAGAATATCAGTTGGAGAGCTGGGCCCAGTATGGTCGCTTCCGCGTTGCCCATACCGGATAGCGCGTTGCCCCCGAGGTCAACGATGTTCACGTCTTCTTCGAAGAACTCAGTAGCCCTCACGGCATCGGGAACACCGTCACCATCTGTGTCTATTGGTTCGGACGTAGCCGCATTCGGACGTTGCACCAGTTTGTTGTAGAACTGGTCCGACGTACCCAGATCGTACTTGACCCCAAGCTCCTCGATGTCGGTTCGATCGACAAAGATCAATTTTGCCTGGATCGACACCTGCGGCGTGCGCATATCGAGTTGGCTGACGAGGTCTACAATCTCAGCGATCCGGCTCTCGACCTCGGTAATGATCAGGCTGTTGGTACCTGTGTCCGCCACCACATTGCCCCGCTCCGATACAACACTGGTTAGAGTGCTCGCAAGCGACGCTGCTCTGGCATATTCGAGATGCTCGATCCTGGTCTCAACCAGTTCGAATGAGTCACGCGCCAACGCCATTGCGGCTCGGCTGGCCACGCGAATAATGCCCGGCGGATCTTCCGTACCGGCGAGGCCATTCGCTCGTAGGATCTGCGCGAACGCAAGGTCCCACGGCTGGTTCTTGATGACGGCATCGATCGTCAAGTCGATGTCGCGACCGATGATGATAGACTTGCCGCTGTACTCGGCGAAGACGTTCGCTACGTCTCGGATGTGTGCGGAGTCGAACGTGATCGTAAGGAGCGGCTGCTGAGACTGCACCGCTTCGGCCATACGTGGCGCGAATGGCGACACTTCCTCCGCGGCCAGCGGAGTAAACTCAGCCGGCGATCCACCGTAAGCCGCGGACGACCAGGCTTGGAAACTCTGGTCTGACCCGAGCGCAATGCGCACGGCGTCGCCCGAGTGTTCCAACTGATAGTCCTGGAGTGACTCCAGCTCCAATACTACCCTGACAACGTCAGGCCGAAACTGCGTGTAGCGCACATTTCGGATGCCACCGCGGACCCTACCGTCATAGAGGGTGCCGGGCACCGATAGTTGTGCTCCCACGAGGTCGATAACCAGACGTGCTGGATCTGTGAGCGTGAAGTCCTGCACTTCGACGGAACCGCGTACATCAATGACGACGTTAGCGCGGCCCGCTCCCGGCAAGACGCTGACCGCGGTTACCTCGCCAGGCCCCTCCGCAAGGGCTCGGGGCGCCACAAGGATCAACCCTGCGGCTGCGAGTATCAATGACCGCTTCATGGCGTTCTCTCCTGCCTCTGACGCAATATTGCCTGGCGTTCACTTCCAAATTCAGAAATTGTCACCACCACCTCACCCGGGTGAATCTCGGCGATCGTGAGTCGCCCCAATTCATCGCCAACACGAACTGAATACGCTTCATTAGCAATTGTATCCCGCAACACGGCCACACTGTTTGCCGGGTAGCGGGGATCGTACGCAATGGACGTAACGCGAAGATCTTCAACCAGTGGCCTGACATCGCCCGACTGAAGCAGTGACAAGAAAGGATCACGGCCGGACCCACGATACGCGAACACCTCGCGCATCAATTCGGTCTGGGACTCTGAAGGGACGAGGCTATCCGTCGTCTCCTGCGCTGCAGCTCCCGGCGCGTCTCCTGGCGGGGGCGCCTGCGCCACCGGTTCATCGCCACCACATGCGAAGAACAGGCAGGCACAAACCACCGTCAAGAGCTTCATCTTATCGGTCGCCACCGGCACCTCCTTCGGGCTCTATCGCTTGAGCCGGCTTGACGAACGTCCTCAGATTGAACTCAGCTTGCAGCAGAGCTCCGGTCGTGTCTCCAAGAGTGCGTTGAGTCACGTCTGATGCCGGTTCGAGCGACAGCTCGTAAGGCACCATGATCCGGGACAGCTGTGCAATGTCGGACATCATGACGCCGACCTGGTTGTAGTGGCCCACCACCGTCAATCGGTATCGGACAATGTTGAACGGTTCCGCGATTTCGTCGACCGGCGCGCCCATCTGCCCGATTTCCACCCCGTTCCTTCTGGCGCGATTGGCGATTTCATCGATGAGGGTGGCAACGTCGTTGCCGGTCGGCACCAATTCCTTCATGCGCTCCAGCGTTACCTCGAAATCCGCGCTGCGTTGCCGAATGCTCTCCACGGTTCCGGTGGCAAGATCTTGGCGCGCCGCATCTACCTGTCGGGTCAGGGAGTCAATCTGCGTTTGTAGCTGTTCCTGTTCTGCTACACGCGGCGAGCGCCACAGTATCCAAAACGCGACGCCCGCAGCGATCGCTAGAATGATCGCTACACCCAATGCCTGTTGTCTCTCTTTGGTTGTCATCGCCATACGACGATTCCCCTACCGCAGAGTTTCCTGTAAGGGCGCGATTCGAATGAATGCTGAATCGGCCTGCTGAAAAGTCGCGGTGATCGAAAACTCTTGCACCGCACGCTCATCCTCGAGAACCTGGGCCGTTTGCCCAGCACGCACGTTTGTTACCCACGGTGAATTCGTGAGATTCCGGAGAAAGCGCGTGTAAGCGTAGATATCTGCCGTCCGCCCCGAGATATAGAACGTCACGGGAGGACGCACGGCCACACCTTCCTCTAGCTCGACAGCATCCTGCACGGGCGCTGCAATGAACTCGAGACCCGTAAGCCACGTGAAGTCTGGCAGCGCCTTTGCAACCTCATCCATGATGTGCGACCAGACATAACGATCGGAATCGATCTCCCGTATAGCACTCAGCTCGATCTCGAGCGAGTCGAGGAGACGCTCCTGCCGCCGTTTTTCCCTAATCACACTCTGAAACCGCTGATGCTGCTGGCTAATCAGGCGCTCTTCTTCCTGAAGCGCCGCGATGTTGGCGTTTTCGGTGAAGAAGATGAACGCGATCGCGGGAAGCACAATTGCCCAGACCGCGATGGCGGCAATCAGCAGCGGATCTCGAACACCCTTCAGCAGCTCTCCGAAATCAGGAAGAGCCAGACCGCCACCAGCAGTCTTCTTTTTCTTGCCCGGAAGTAGATTGATCTCAATCATGGTTTGCCGCTCCAACCACCATCAGCCTGACCGCAACGCGAGGCCGGTCGCCAGCATCAACAACGGTGCGACCTCATCCACGTCAACGGTGTCGAACGCCCCGTCCTTCGCACTCAGGCGCTGAATCGGATTCGCTACCTCCACCGGGACATTCAACCGCTGGTTTAGTATGTCGGTGAGGCCCGGTACCCGCGCTCCGCCTCCACAACAGAAAATCCGTTGTATCGAACCTGCTTCTCGGCTGGCGGATTGAAGGAATGCCGACGCTCGTTCCAAGCCCACGGCAATTTCCTCGCCGCGCGCGCCCACGAATGGATCGAGGTCCGGAGATCGCTCAAATCCCTTGAGTAGGCCCTCGGCGTCGTCAGCCGATAATCCGCGCTCCCGCTGCAGGTCCTCACGTATCTTGCGCGTCCCAATCGTAAGGTCGCGAGTGAGTAGTGGGACCCCTTCTTCCAGAACGTTGACGTTGGTAAGCTCGTGGCCGATGTTCAGAAGCGCGACCACGCCTTCCATCGCCTCCGGATGGTTCACCTCAAAGGCGTTGTGTAGGGCAAACGCGTCAACATCGACGACGCCAGCGTCAAGCCCGGCCTGCGTCAGCAGATGAACCTTGTCTTCGACGAGGTCCCGTTTCGCTGCCACCAGCAGGACATCCATCTGAAGCCCTTCGCCCTCAGGGTCCAGAATCTGGAAGTCCAACTCGACCGCTTCGATATCGAACGGGACGTGCTGCTGGGCCTCCCAGCGCACAACCTCGAACGCCTCGCTCTCCTTCATGCGATCGACCTGGATCTTCTTGATGATCACGTCCCGGCCACCCACTGCCACTACCACTTTCTTCTGTTTGATTCCGGCGGTTTTGAATAGTCCCTGTATCGTATCGGATACAATACCGGGATCCATGATTTCACCTTCTACGATCGCGTCGGCCAGAACAGGAGTGACAGAAACACCACTCATGACCGGTTCCCCTTTGCCGTGATCCACGGCGACGAGCTTGAGGAGCCCGCTCCCGATGTCCAAACCAACGGTTGTAGAACTACCGCCGAGCCCGAAAAGCGCCATATCTGCCTACAGGTCAACGAGATAAGTGAGTTTCGCGGGACATACAGTACGACCCGCAAGTCCGTTTGTCAAGCTCTAACCTACTTTAAGCCAGCCCTAACAACCCTCTGGCAGGCATCAACTTACGCCATTTCAGTACAAGTCCAGCCAACTTCTCTCTCGCAGCAACACACCCCGACCGGAGCCCGCAAGCGACCTGGTGACAGCACAATTCGAGTACCGGATTCTCGTCATGCCTTCCAGGGTCTGGGGCTCGTAGTCCTGGTTGGCCACTATCAGGGCGCCGGTGATTTGGCTTCCGACACCTGTACTCTTGAAACTTCCGAGCACAACTACCACGCCAAAGTAACGAAATCCGTCGGCGACCGTTAGATCACCGTCAACAACCAGTGTCCCCTGTCCATAACCCGAGCGAACATGCAGGTCCCCTACCGAATAGACCGTGGGAAAGTGGTCACCGCAAGCCCCCCGCGGGTTAATAGGATCGCCCCAATTACTATTATCGGCTGTGACGCAGATTCCATTAGCGTCAGACGCCTGGGGGCGCAAAGTTCCACCCTGCAGTATGTGCGCGGCCACCGCTCTCAAATCGGCAAGCGTCGCGCCGCCCAAATCCAGGCCAGTCGGGCCGACGGTACGGGTGCCTGATTCCCACACCGGACTACCGACCAGGCACCGGGACGCATCACACCCCGACCACGGCTGCACGTTCGGATTCGCCGCCGGACATCGCACCGCCGGTTTAGCCGGCCCTGCAGGCGGGCAGGTCCACGCAAACGGCGACCTATCGATTCCGTCAATCCTAACCGACTGCCCAATGTCGAGTGGCCCGCTAATCTCGAGCGCCGCATTGACCGTGATCCGCAGTGATTGGAGCCGAAAAATCGCCCCGGCACGCTGACGCACTTCCTCGTCGGCACTAGTTCCTTCCGCGGCGACAATGAAGAGCCTTGCTCCCAGGCGGGTCACTGAGCCCGCGTAGGCGCCGGTTCCGTCAGCAAGATCACCAGCGAACGTGGCGCTGCTGCCTAATTCCAGACGATTGTACAGCTCTGCGTTCCATTTTGAAAGCGGGGCGTATACCCCGGCATCGGCGGCCGCTGATGCCTGGAGAAAGCGGACGAATTTGCGGCTTACTCGCTGCTCTCCATAGCTCAATAGGTAGGCTGTGCCGGAAAGGACACCCAGCACAAAGAGGGCAAAGACGACGAGAGCCAGCACAGCTCCACTCTCTCCGTGTCCACGGGCCATCCGCGGCTTGCACATACAGACGCCCGTCACCGTCTCAAGACTGCCTCGGGTTGTTGCGAAGAGCCACGTGGATCGTCAAGGAGTCACGCACCGGAGAGGTGGACGCCCCCGCCGGCGTGTCGCCAACACCGACAACCTTGATGGAGATGCGCGCAACTTCCGCGGGCTGGTTTGCGAAATCCCCGTCGGATCGATAATAGTCGAAACGGAGGCCACGTCGAGCCACTGGCCCGAGAACCGGTTGCGTGATAGTCCATCCAGTTCCGGGCCGCAACTCCTGCAGCCCGACCCAAGAACGTCCCTCAGCGTCCGTGTAGAGGCGAATTTTGGTCAGCTGGAACCCCCGTACAGCAGCACCACGATACACACCCCCGAGCTCCATATCAGACAGGCCCTGGACAAATAACCGAATTCCGGGTGTTCCACCGGGGCAGAAACGACCCGTGCTCACACCCGTCAGCCCGGCGGCCAGCCACAAATTGTCGTCGTGGTCGGCCTCCACGTTTTCCGCAAATAGCAACAGCGAATCTCTTCCAACTTCGATTTGCCGCAGGCTCGCTTGCTGATCCTGCCAGACTGTTACGGTCGATGCGGAGTGATTCGGCACCGTGCAAAGGAAGTACGTGCTGCGGTGCGCCCTGTAAGTGAGCGAAGAGCGGTTCATCTCCACGATATCGCTTCCGACTTGGCCTCCCGAGTTCAATCCGCGGAGTTCACGCGTAAAGGTCGCCAATGCCAACCGGAGATTCGCACGCACCTGAACCTGCTCGATTTGTCGAGTGTATGATCGTAGCCCCGTGAGGAAGACCGAACCGATCGCCAAAATGGCGATGCTGGACAGAAACATCGAGACGAGCAGCTCCACCAGTGTGAACCCGCGAACGCGCATGCGGCCTCAGCAGGGTAGCACAGCCGAGAATGTGTCTACACGACTCCGCAATCTCGCTGAACTCACCACCACCGTGACGCGGCGCAGGCCGTAGCTGATTTGCTCGGTCGTCCAGAAATAGCTCAAACTACGCGTGCTCTGTGAGCCTGCCACGCTTTCGCCGCACTTATCACCTCGGAGCGATTCCAACAACTCTGCTGCGTGCGCGCTTGCCACGATCGACGAGTGGCTGTCCTCGAACCTGCGGTACGCCGCACTAAGCGTCGAAAGTGTCCCGAATAGCCCAATCACCAGCACGAGGAGCGCTACAAGTACTTCGACTATGGTGAACCCACTGGCACCGAGCATCTATTGAGCTCCCTGCGGTTGATGTTGAAAACGCCGTCCGACGTGGACACCAACATCGGCCAACTGGCTAGATGCACCTAACCCCAATTACTCCGACATTGGCCAAATCGTGCAGAAAAGCACCGGGTTTTTGTTGCACCATCGGAAAAAGCTCCAACCGGAGTAGCTTGGGTCTGGATAGATAGGGAAAAGAAAAGCGCGTGACGATCCTTGCCAAAAACGTCACACGCCAGCCCTGCGGCACCGCCGGGCATCTAGTTACAAGCCGGACTGCCCTCCACTGTCGCTGGAGCAGGAGCTGCAGCGCCACCCACAAAGACTGCGCACATATTGGACACTGTGTTGTGCGTGGCTGTGGCCGCCCAACCGCTCACATCAGCCGCAGTTATCGTAACGTTCACGCCGCTCGACGGCGCGAACCCGATAGCGGCGTTTGGAACCGCTCCATTGTAGTACACGCCATTGTCGTAGTAGTAACTCTCCTGGGCAGAGGCGAAGTTCTTGAGGTCAGATTTCATTGCCGCCAAGTAAGCCTTGCCCTTCGTACCCGAGAACTTCGGGATCGCAACCGCTGCCAGGATCCCGATGATCACCACTACAATCAGCAGTTCGATGAGTGTGAACCCGCGCCTGTTTCGGGGCCGATTGGAGCCAGACAGACTACGCTGGCCGCGACCACCGTTTGACTCGTCACGACCAGCGTAGCGTATCATGATTTCCCCGAAAGCGTGTAAGGTTATGCCTGCTGGTGGGTTACCAGCAGCCAACCTCGCCTTCGACGGTCACCACGGCCCCATTAGGCGAAGCTGCAGAGCCTACGTACACCCCACAAGCTGTCGTACCGGTGGCGCCAGCATGCGTCGCCGTCGCTGCGAAGCCCGTTGCGGTGTTGCCCTGAACAGCGGCGTTCACACCCGTGGTTGCCGCCCACACTTTCGCAGCTATCAGGCCAGCCACATCGCCGTATTTGGCGTTGTCGGAGAAATAAGACTCTTGCGCGGTAACGAGGTTCTTGAGGTCACTCTTCATCGCCGCGACATACGCCTTCGACTTCGTGCCTGCGAACTTCGGGATCGCGATCGCGGCGAGGATACCGATAATTACGACCACAATCAGGAGTTCGATCAGCGTAAAACCTTTTCTGTTCCGGACCATCTGTGAAACCTCCCATCGGAGTGAATTCCCTTTGCCCGCTTCGGGGCTGCTAGATTGCTTGCGTGCCGACCATTTCGCAACGTGCGTGCCATATTAACGTCTCACATCTGTAAGCGCAACCAATTCAATAGGTTATGCGATACATCTCATCTGTCACATCAATACTGGCATCTTCAAAATAGCGGCTATTTGCAATTTGCATTGCCGTTTGCGACCCTCGATCGGAAGGCAATGACGGTAGCTTCTTCTGCTTCCGGTGCCAGACTGAGCGCGGTATCTGTCTGTGCGAGTGCAAATTCGCACCGTCCGGCTTCAAACGCCGCTTCCGCCGCCATCAAGCGCACCGACCAAACGTTGGGCTCGCGCCCAATCAGCTCCATGAGCACCTCAACGGCTCTGGCGAAGTGGCGGCCGCGCATCAGCACTTCCCCCCGAACCAAGAGGATCCCGCGTGTCTCACCATGGACCCTGGTCATATTATCGACAACCGCCAACGCTTCTTGAGTGCGCCCCAATCGTGCCAGTGACAAAGCCAGAGGCAACGCGGCTGATAGGCGAGTCGAATCAATAGATACCGCATGGCTCAACAGGGGAATGGCCGGCTCGTAACGCCCAGTTGAGGCATAAAGCCTCCCGAAATCTTCCAGAAGTTGAGGGTGTTCGGGATTGAGCCTCACAGCCGTCAAGAGCTCCTGCTCACCCAGGGCACTGTCGCCACTTTCGAGAGCAAAGTACCCGATTGCCCAATGACTCCGGAATGAGTTGGGCGCGTCTTCGATCAGTTGGGCGAAGAACACGTCATTGCTGCTCCACACTCTCGCACGGGTTAGACTCCGTACTGCTAGCAAGACGAGGACGAAACCAAGGGCCGCCAGCATCCGTCTCCTTTGCGCCGGCCGGACGGCGTTTTCGTATACGACCTGCATTCCCGCTGCGACGGCGAGTGCCCAACCCAATGACGGCAGAAGTAACAGCCTCTCGGCCATTAGCACTTCGAGTGGAACCACGACATTGGATACCACAGAGATTGTGACGACGAAAAGCGCCACGCCGACGACTAGCGCCCTCAGTCGGTCTCGCAACAAATAGGTCAGTGCGAAAAGACACATCCACAGGAGTAGCGCGATAACGTGGTTCGCGCCGAATGTAGTCTCGGGTACGATGTGCAGTGGAGAGTAGTCGGCCGACAACGCGAGAGGCACAAACAGTACCCGCAGCCACGTGAGCGTCACCGGAAGCATTGTCACGATTCGGTTCGTGACCGACTCTGGGTCCAGCCCGGTGGCGATTCCGCCGGCCGCCACCACCCCACCTCCGAATTCGGCCCGAAGCAGCAAGAATGCGGCGATGACGGCACAGCTCAATACCTGTATATGCCACTCTCGTTTCGCGACGTCGTAGACTGATAGGCCGCCGCTACGGGCGCGAAGCCACCAAAGGACCACGATAGCACCGGGAAGCGTTACCGGCTGTTCCTTGCCCCCGAGACCGAGCATCAGACTCCCTAACGACAGTAGCAGCAGGAGCGACCGCCATCGTGGCGATGAGCTACCGCTACGCTCCCAGGCCGCCAACAAAGCCGCGATGTATCCGAGCGCGGACCAGAGTTCGGTCTGTCCGACGACGTTGGCAGATACTTCCACGTGCACCGGGTGCACGGCAAAGAGGAGCCCAGCGACCAAACCGAGTGCTGGACCGAACAGCCTCGCGCAGAGGAGTCCGGCCATACCCGCAACCAATCCGTACAGTATCGTGCTACCGAGGTGAAATACGAGTGGAGTGCCGTCACCGATGGTCCACTGTAATGCGAAAGCCGTCAAGGCAACCGGGCGCCACATCACATTGCCGCGTTCCTCGGGCCAAAACGGCGCGGTCAGTAGTTCACCGAAATCCAGCTGATGGATTGTCTCGTTGCTCTCGATGATCCACACATCATCATAGACGAAACCGTTCGGAAGCGACGCCGCGGCAACGAGGACTGCAGCAGCGGCACATGCAGCGAAGATGGACAGGGCGGCGCGGCCGGGGCGAAGGGCACCTTCAGTGAGCGAAGTCTTCAAACAACCACCAGCTCTACGGTTTACCTCGCCTGGGCGGGAACAAGTTGAAGCGAAGAACGTGCCAGATCGCCGCGAACCCATCACGCCAATCGATTTTCTTCCCTTCGTCGTAGGTCCTGCCGCTATATGTGATCGGCAATTCCCAGATACGCGCTCCAGCCTTTGCAAGCCTTGCGGTGAGTTCTACCTCGATGCCGAACCTTTTGGACACCAAAGGGAGAGACTTAACCAAGTCTGACCTGACCATCTTGTAGCAGGTTTCCATATCGCTCAAAGTCAGGTCGGTCAGCATGTTGGACAACAAGGTAAGAAATCGGTTCCCAACCGAATGCCAGAAGAAGAGCACCCGTCGCGAGCCGCCGTGGAATCTCGATCCAAACACCGCGTCAGCGACACCCGCACGGATCGGGTCGAGAAGCATCGGAAACTCAGCCGGATCATACTCCAAATCGGCATCCTGTATCACGATTACATGGCCGGATGCCTTGGCAATTCCCACTCGAACCGCGGTGCCCTTTCCCATGTTCTTGGGTTGATGGATCACATGTTGAATCTCACCGGCCTCGGCGAGTCGGTCTAAGATGGCTCCAGACCCATCACTCGACCCATCGTTGATCGC
This sequence comes from Gemmatimonadota bacterium, assembly GCA_039589395.1. Lineage (GTDB taxonomy): Bacteria > Gemmatimonadota > Gemmatimonadetes > Gemmatimonadales > GWC2-71-9 > JBDGYW01. The sequence goes on along the minus strand of JBDHHK010000032.1, from coordinate 38,962 downwards.
AACGATCTCAACGTTGAGCGGCACATCGCGGATGCGCTTCACTGCAACTTCCAGAGTTGCCGCTTCATTGAATACCGGCATGATCGCTGTGAGGACGAGGTCGTTCCAATCGGATGGCATGCTCATTGGGTGTGTTCTCCGATTGCGATCAGCGAAAGGCCAACTCGTTTTGGGAACAATCGTTCGATGCGAAATAATGGCACCAACATGTCGAAGATCTTGAGGGGTCCCTTTGGAATCAGCTTGCGCCGCATGACACGCCCGGACCACCACCAACCGATCGTGCCAAAAAGATTGAAATACTCCATATGACGCATGGATAGTCCTGTTTCCGAAAATGCCGCCTGCAGTGCCTGGGGCGTATAGCGGCGAACGTGCCCCAGTTCTTCATCCAGCGAACCAAACAGTGCCGGCAGTGCCGGAACCAGCAGAACCAGCCTACCGTTTGGCTCCAGCAGCTGACGCATGGTTCTGAGCGACGTCAAATCGTCTTCAACGTGTTCGAGCACATTCAAGCATACAATCGTGCTGAATGACTCGCCGATCAACTCGTCGGGCACGCTTGGCAGCGACATCTCCACAACCTGAACGTTCAAGGCACGGCGGTCCGTGCCACTACGGCGATCTCTCCCCACATCGCGATTTGAGCGGCGGCGTTCGCTCATCCGCTTTTCGCCAAAACGCCGCAATAGTGTCTCACGATAATCGGACTCGGTATCAGTTAAGACTACTCGTTCACGGTCCACGTAGAACTGAGACAGGTTGCCGATTCCTGCGCCGACCTCGAGCACCCTGGGACCAATCCATTGAGCAATTCTGTCGTACGTCCACCGGTTGTACGCCGGCGCTTCGCTCATTCTTTCCAGCGTCGCCGCACCCAACGCGTGGCCGTGCGGCGCAATGTTATCTTGACCCAGCTTCATACCTGGAGAGCTTTCGGTAAAGAGTTGACGGGTCAATACCCAGCACGTCAGCGGCCCGCGACTTGTTGCCACCTTCGGCTTCCAGGACCCAATTGATATAGGCTTGCTCAACGACCTCCAGAGTGGGGTTCACCGGTGCCCGTTCCCCAATCAGCGGCTGTGCCTTGGGTTCGAGCACTCGCGCCGGCAGCACCGAAGGATCCAATTCGCCCCCCGGACTCAGCACGGCGGCATGTTCCAGCGCATTCTCTAGTTCGCGGACGTTGCCGGGCCAATCATAAGCCAGCAAAGCCTCGACAGCCTCGTTGGTGAGACGCTTTACCTCGATCTCCCGTTCTTTCGCTATGCGTTCGAGGAAACCGTCAGCGAGCAAGAGGATATCATCACGCCTTTCGCGAAGGGGCGGCAGGAACAGGGAAATCACGTTGAGACGATAGTAGAGGTCACTCCTGAAGGATCCTCTTCTGATCTCTTCGTCCAAGTCGCGATTTGTGGCAGCGATCACCCTCACGTCGACAGGGATTGGCTCGGTTCCACCGACCGGCAATGCTTCACGTTCCTGGAGCACCCGAAGCAGCTTGACCTGTGTCGACGGCGCCATTTCGGCAATCTCGTCCAGAAAAAACGTGCCCCCCCGCGCCGCCATGAGCATGCCCTGCTTGTCCCGCACGGCACCTGTAAACGAGCCTTTGACATGGCCGAACAACTCGGACTCCAGGAGATTCTCGGGCAGTGCACCGCAGTTGATCGAGAAGAACGGTCCATCGTTCCGCTCGGACAAATCGTGGATATACCGGGAAACGACCTCTTTTCCGGTGCCGCTGTTGCCCAGGATCAGCACCGTCGAGTCGGTTGGGGCGACTTGTTCTGCCAGCTTCAGCACCTCTAGGAAGACCTTGGACTTCCCCAGGGGCGTGACGGAAGTCGACTTTTCCCGCCGCTTGATTTCTCGTTTCAGGTGTTTGTTTTCGGACCGTAACGCCCGATACTCGGCGGCGCGGCGGCATATCGCCACCAGGTCATCGTTTGCGAACGGCTTCTGGATGTAGTAGAAGCCACCCCGATTGACCGCATCGATCGCGCTCTGGAGCGTCGCTTGCGCCGTCATCAGGATCACAGGCAACTCCGGGTCGAGTTCCTTGGCCTTCTCGAGAATCTCAATTCCCCCGGTCTGTGGCATCCTGACGTCTGTCAGCACAATGTCGGGCAAGGCGCTTCGCAACGCATCCAAGCCCTCCCTGCCACCTTGGGCGGTCTCAACACGAAAGCCCGAATTCTTGAGCAGGATCTTCAGCGTGTCCAAAATGCCCATTTCGTCGTCGATGACCAGAACTGTTGGTTCGTATTGACTCAAGGATTTGCCTCCGTTTGACGCCTAGCTGGCAATAGCACGGTAAATGAAGTCTTCACGTCGGGCTCCGAATCGACGTACACGATCCCGCGATGAGCGAGTACGGCTCTCTGGACAATCGCGAGCCCCAGGCCGGAACCACCTACTCGACCAGAGACGAACGGTTCGAACAACTTGTCGCGCAGTCCCTCGGCGATCCCTGGACCGTCATCTGACACCCGGAGCAACACCGATTCGCCAATGGCATATGCGTTCGGCAACTCTGCCGCTAGCGCCTTACGTGCCTCCACAGTGATGCGCGCTCCTCCTCCTGATGCTTGGGCTGCATTCAGAATCAGGTTGAGCAGAATCCGGTGCAACAAGTCTTCATCGCCATCCACGACTGTTGGGTCGGCAATGGACTCGACATGGGTGCCGATGGGGAAATCGGGGTGCTTTTCTGCAATCGCGACCGCGTCCTGGACCACAGACTCGATATCGAGTGTTCGAGAGTCTGTGACTCGTACACGCGAAAAATCGAGGAATTCACTGAGCAGACCACTCAAGCGATCGCTCTCCCTAACGACGAGACCGGCAAGAAACTGCTCGTCTTCGTCCGCCCTTGAAGATCGTGCTAGTTGCTCGACCGAGGACCGGATCGAGGCCAACGGGTTTTTGATTTCATGGGCCAACGAAGCCGAGAGTTCTGCAACGGCCTCGAGCCGTTCCGTGCGGAGTCTCAGTTCCTCGAGTCTCTTCTGATCGGATATGTCCGTGAAGATGGCCGTAACCGAACAAGGTTCGTTGTCTGCAATGTCGACCGCAGTAGTTGTCACACCGATGGGGAACTCGCCGTCGGCACCGACCACGGTTACCTCCGCACGGAGCATCCCCATCCGCCGCCGCTGGGTCTCGCCTATCAGATCGCGGAGTTCCGGTGACCGGCCTTCCAGAATCGATTCTAGCGGGCGTCCGATTACCTCTCCATCCGGCAACCCCAGTAGTGCTGAAGCTGCCGGGTTCGCATAAACCATCTCGCCCGCGCCGTCGACGGTGACCACTCCACTTCGAATATTCCGGAGAATGTCGGCGGCCTCGATCCTGAGGCGCCGCACCTCCTGTTGCAAGACCTGCCGCTCCACGTCGGCCGTCCGAACTCTACTTCCAATCAGCCCCGTAACGATGAACACGGCTACGAACACGGCTATCTGCAACCCTGCAGCCGCAGTCAGGGACACTGGCTGCAAAAGCGCCATGTCTGCAAAGTAGAGAAGACCGGCAAGCGCCGTTATCAGGAGACTCGATTGAAGGGGCATCAGCACGGCGCTGACCGCGATGATGAGGATGTACAGTGCGGGGAAAAGGCTTGCCGGTCCCTCGGTGAGGTGCACGACCGTAGTGACCAGGCTCAGGTCGAATAACGCCTGCCCATATAGGAAGGTCCGGCCGGGCACGTTGCGCCGTATGTGCGTGTACCAAACCGACGCTCCGCTCACGCCGACGCTCGTGAGAGCTGCAACCGACAGTACCACGATGATGCCCGGAGCTACCACGTTGAACGAGAGCGCGGCCGCAACGAAGATCGCGATCGCCACGGTCACCCTTCCCCAGTACACCCAGATCAGCAGCTGATGGGCGCTGGGCGCTGCCCTTGTTGCCTTTACGGCACCATCCGCAGCCGCTCTCGCCGTTGAGCTCGTCGTCATGGCCTACAGTATTCGGAGCTGTGTTGCAAAATGCAATAGTGGGTTGTGGATGTGAGTGGCAAGTAGCGAGTAGTGAGACGGATTACCGCCATGCCTGGCGCACACAAAAGGGGCCCGCGTAAAGCCGCGGGCCCCGAGAGCGCGTTTTTTGATGCGCGAGACGGTCAGGCCGATACAGCGTTGATCATGTCGAAGATCGGGAGGTACATCGCTACGATCATACCGCCGACGATCACGCCCAAAAACACGATCATGATCGGTTCCAGGAGCGACAGTAGGGTACTGACCGCCGTATCAACCTCGTCATCGTAGAAGTCGGCGATCTTGGACAACATCTCATCCAGCCCACCGGTCGCCTCTCCAACCGCTATCATGGAGGTGACCATTGGCGGGAACACGTCGGACTTCTCTAGCGGTCCCGCAATCGTGTCGCCACCAGCGATTGAGCCCCGCGACTCCATCACGGCATCATGGATTACTCGGTTACCCGCCGTACGCGCAGTGATTTCGAGCCCGTCCAGAATAGAAACGCCGGACGCTAGCAGCGTGCCGAGGGTGCGCGTGAATCGGGACACCGACGATTTCCTAAGCAGATCGCCCAGAATGGGCGCCTGCAGCAGCATCCTGTCGATTACGAGTTTCCCATTATCGGTGCCGTAATATGCTCGTATCGCGATTACGGCTATCACCGTGGCCACAATGATCACGTGCCAGAAATTCTGAAGTATGTCACTGATGCCTATGACAACTCGCGTCGGCAGCGGCAATGGCACTCCCACTGACGCAAACATAGTCTGGAACGTTGGAATGACGAAGATCAACAGGACCGCGATACAGATGCCCGCCACCGAGAAAATCACTCCCGGATATACCATCGCGCCTTTGACCTTTCGAACGATTGCGTCGTTCTTCTCCAAGAAGGTCGCCAGGCGCAACATGATTGTATCGAGGATACCGCCCGCCTCGCCGGCGGCCACCATGTTCACATAGAGCTGCGTGAACACCTTGGGATGTTTCTCGAGCGCATCGGCAAGGGTGTGTCCGCTTTCGACGTCGTACACGACCTGCTTCGTAGTCTCGGAAAGTTGTGGGTTTTCGGTTTGTTTGGCCAGAATGTCCAGCGCCTGTACGAGCGGCAGGCCCGAGTTGACCATTGTGGCGAATTGGCGAGTGAAGACGACGATGTCTCTCGTCGGCACACGTCTGCCCGTCTTGCGTTTCTTCTTCTCGCGTACTCGCACCACCTGCATCCGGTTCTTGCGAAGCTGCTGGACCACCTCTTCTCTGGAGGAGGCTTCCATTGTACCGGTAGACTCTTCGCCGGTAGTAGTGCGTGCGGTGTACTCAAAAGTTGGCATCTCGCTCTCCGATGCTGACTAGCGTCGTTTTCCCTTCTTTGAGTCCCCATCATCGTCGACGGGCTCTCCCACCATGCGAAGGAACTCGTTTTGGTCTGGTACCACTCGAAGACACTCTTCCAGGGTTACTTCCCGGGACATGTAGTTCATGTAAAGCGAGTCGGCGAGGGTCATCATACCGTGTTTCTTCCCCGCCTGCATCGCCGAGTATATCTGATGCACCTTGTCGTCACGAATCAACGCGCGAATCGCCGCCGTGGCCTTCATAATCTCGCAGGCCATCACACGGCCCTTTCCCGATGCCTTCTGCAGCAGCGTTTGCGTCACGACGCCCTCGAGCACAAACGCTAATTGAGCTCGGACCTGCGACTGCTGGTGCGAAGGGAATACGTCTATGATTCTGTTGATAGTCTCCGCCGCAGAGTTCGTGTGCAGAGTTGCGAATGCCAGGTGGCCCGTCTCGGCAATGGTCAGGGCGGCCTGAATCGTCTCCAGATCCCGCATCTCACCCACCAGAACGACATCCGGATCCTGTCGCAAGGCGTACTTCAACGCATTGGAGAAGGATTTGGTGTCGGTGCCTACTTCGCGTTGGTTGATGATGCAGCCTTGGTGCCGGTGAATGAACTCAATCGGGTCTTCGACCGTGATTATGTGCGCTTTGCGGTTCTTGTTGATTCGGTCGATCATGGCTGCGAGCGTGGTCGATTTGCCCGAGCCGGTCGGTCCGGTCACCAGCACGAGGCCGCGCGGTCGGTCGGAGAACTCGGCAAGCGTCGCGGGAAGGCCGAGCTCGTCAAAAGTCTTGACCGAGAATGGAATCTGCCGGATTACCATCGTCACGCAGCCACGTTGTTTGAACACGTTTCCACGGAACCGTGCGAGGTTCTGGATGCCGAACGAGAAGTCGAGTTCGTCTTCGTTCTCGAACCGTTTCTTTTGATTCTCCGTCAGCACCGAGTAGGCGATCTGGAGCGTTTCCTTTGGTGTGAGCTGATGATCCACCAAAGAATCTGTGATCTCGCCGTCTACTCTGAGCTTCGGACGTTCGCCGGCTGTGATGTGCAGGTCGGATGCGTCGCGCTCGATCATCTCTTCCAAGAGAGAACGCAGATTTACTCCACCCGAGTCGGTTTGTTGTGCAGTGCTCTCTGTCATTACCCTATCCCGCTGCGGACTCCTTTACAACCTCTTCGAGAGTCGTAATCCCCTTCTTTACTTTGAGCATCCCATCCATGCGCAACGTCAGCATTCCGTCCTTCACGGCCTGCTCCGTCAGCTCCGCCGTCGACCCACCCCTCAGCACCAGTCGTCGCAGCTCCGGCGTCATTGCCATTACCTCATACAGGCCTTGCCGTCCCTTGTAACCCGTATCGCCGCATGTATCACAACCGGAACCCTTGAAGAACGTGAGTCTGGCGGCTTCATCTTCATCGATCCCCATGGCAGCAAGCTCGTCCGGATCGTACTTGTGCTCTCCCTTGCACTCCGAGCAGATGCGCCTGACCAGCCGCTGCGCAACTATTAGGTTGACCGCGCTTGCAACGTTGAACGGCTCAATTCCCATATCGATCATGCGTGTGACGGTCGACGGAGCGTCGTTCGTATGCAGCGTGGAGAGAACGAGGTGGCCCGTCAGCGCCGCTTTGATCGCGATGCTTCCGGTCTCGATATCGCGGATCTCACCCACCATCACGATGTTCGGATCCTGACGCAGAAACGCCTTCAGCGCCGCCGCAAACGTCATACCGATCTCGGTGCGCACCAGTACCTGATTGATCCCATGGATGTTGTACTCCACCGGATCTTCGGCCGTCATGATATTCACGTCGATGTTGTTGACCTGCGAGAGCGCGGAGTAGAGAGTCGTCGTTTTGCCTGAACCGGTGGGCCCGGTCACGAGCACCATGCCATAGGGATTCATGATGGCCATCATGAGATCCTTCTCAGCCTGAGGCTCGAATCCGAACTTCTGCAGATCGAGTGTCAAATTCCCCTTGTCGAGAATTCTGAGTACGATCTTCTCGCCGTATATCACGGGCAATGTCGAAACTCGAAAATCGATCACCTTCTTGCCCATCTTCAGCTTGATGCGCCCGTCCTGCGGTACGCGTCGCTCGGCTATGTTCAGGGCCGACATAATCTTGACGCGGCTCGTGAGCGCGGCCTTCAGCTTGATCGGCGGCTTCATGACTTCCTGCAGCGCTCCATCTATGCGGTAACGTACGCGTATCTCTTTTTCGAACGGCTCGATATGTATGTCACTTGCGCCGCGCTTCACGGCATCGGTCAGGATTCCATTAATCAGCTTCACGACCGGCGCGTCATCGGCTACCTGAGTCGGCGCTTCGTCCTCATCCGTTTCTTCGATGACTTCGAGGTCGGCATCTTCCTCCATGTCTGCAATGATCTGCTGGAGTTGCGCATCGCTCTGCTCGTAATAGCGTTCGATGGCTTGGCGCAGCGTGTACTCGCCTGCGATTACCGGGAAGATGTCATACCGTGTGATGAACTTGAGGTCATCTACAACAGCGCCATTGGTGGGATCGGACATCGCGACGGTAAGGGTACGACCCTCACGCTTGAGAGGTAGAACCGCGTGCTTGATCGCCACGTCGGTGGGCACCAATTTCACGATGCGCTCATCGACCTCGAAGCGCGATAGGTCGACCGCCGGCATGCGGTATTGGCGCGCCAGCATCTTCGTGATCTCAGTTTCCTCGACGTAGCCCAGCTTCACCAAGGTGTAACCTAAGCGATTGCCTGTGCCCTTTTGGTCGTTCAAAGCCAACCAGAAGATCACCCAGCCGCTCAGTGCCGGTTGCAGCTGTTGCCATAGCAGCCCTGATCAGAGGAGTGGAACTAACCTTAACTTCTTTGGACCCAACGGCGTAAGGTACGGGTGCTCGAACTACTGTCAAGGTACTACGACTAGCCGTCGTAGGCGTTCGACCGTGGCCTCGCCAATACCCCGAACTCTAGCTAAATCGTCTACGGTTCGATACCGCCCTCGGGCTGACCGATCCTCGACTATCGCCTCTGCCTTCTTCATGCCAATGCCCGGCAGTGACGCCAACTGCTGAACGGTCGCAGTGTTAATTCGCACCCCGGAATGGGCTGATCGTGCCAAATCTGGATGCATTCGCCCGGAGAAACCTGCGTATGGCGCAACAGCGCCCAGGATCGTCTGGCCGATTCCCGAAACCCGCTCAAGCTCTTCGAGCGAGCCGAAAGGCCCGTTTTTATCTCTATCGGCAACGATTCGGGCAGCTAACCCCGGCCCGATGCGCGGCAACCGGCTCAGTTCGATTGCCTGGGCCTTGTCCAAGTCTATCTTCTCGCCCCGCACAAGTGGTTTCGTCAATCTGGAAGCCTGCGCGGCCAAGGAATCACGCGGAATTGTGTCTGGGACTCTGGCCCTATACAACACCGAACCCGGCGCAACTCCACCGCCGACAGCCAACCTCACGCATAATCCAACTGATGCAAGCCCCAACAGGATCAGCGCGGCCTTCCTATCGTCTTTGGATGCCATGGCCGGAAAATGGGTCCGCTTGGAACGATCACTGAACCGGAATCGTGCAAAGAGGTGCTCGAAAATGCGGTACGTGAGCTGTAAGTAGTGAATTGTGAGTGGGGACAGGGGTACCGCATATGCAGCTCACGTCGCCGTTACCGCTGCTTCCACCCTCATGAATCTCCCGCTCCTGCCCCTCTGCGAATTCAGCGTATATCGCCAGCGAAAAGACGGAGATCCAAGAAAATGCTAAACACCACCTGCGACAACCTGTCAGACGTGTGCCGCAGGTCGTTTACCACATAGTTGAGATTGGCACCACCGCGCAGCACCTCCGAAAGTCCTGTGTCGAGACGAACTGCAAGTTCGTGCCGTCGACTATCTGAGACACTTCGACACTCGTCGCTGCCGGCGCGCACCAGGCAGACCGCGCGTTTGGAGGAATCGAACGAAACGTTGGTCCTTATTTGGCTACGCAGCCGGATCAAGCTCTCGGGAGGACGAAACCCGAACCCGAGAGTGCCACGCCATTCGGAACGGTCGGTATTGATGGTGTTCCCTGATGTCACCCGACCGCTCGTCGCGGATGAGTAGGATGCGGACGTCATCACTCCGCCGAGCCACGAAAGCGTTACCGTCGGCGTGACCACTGTCGTGTTGTCTTCAGTCAGAATATTCTCTTCGAGGTCTTCGGTCCCGCCGATTGGATCGAACTCGGGTCGAAGACTACGACGGTGCACCACGCGGTATTGCATCTGAGCACTCACACTCGATAAAAGCACGTTGACCCCGGACCTCGGCGTGTACACCCACGACATCGTCATCGAAGGCCACTCGCGAGTGGTCTGATGGTTCCTCTGCTGGCCCTCGGCCCTGTCATACCAAACTGTATTGCGTCCCTCACGGAAGTTGAGCCTCAGCTGTCCGCCCAGCGGTAGACGCGAACCACCGGTTGCAGTGAATGTTGTAAGCTCTGCAGCGGATGCCGCTAGCGTTCCTTCTTGTTCCCTGAAATCGTCTAAGCCGCCAAATGCGAATTGATACGCCACATCTGGCGTAAACGCGATCTCGTTGAAATTGGACGTCCGCTCGCGTTCGAAAGAGATGTCGGCAGGGAGTATCCCTCTCGCGAGGTCCGATACACCACTCGAGTCACCGGCCAATCCCTGGATCAGCCGTGCGAGATCAACCGTTGTTCCAAATTCACGAACACTAGAGTTCAACACGGCTTCAGGTACCAGGTATGCACCTGATGAGTCTTCGCCCGCACGTACCGGCTGTTTTGCAGTAGGGTCGCGACTGAAGTTGTACGTGCTCAAAATCACCAACCTCGGTCGAAGCCACGAACTCACGGCCGGCGAAACGTCCATACCAGTGCGGAGGCTTCGGGTACGTTCGAAACCGATATCCGATCCAAACAGCGATCGCCTTTTGGTATCCAATAGCCGCCCGACGGTGGTCGAGTCACCGTAATCAAACAAATCACGCGTGGTCTCGTAGGCGGCTCGAAGGCCAAATGTAGAAAAGGGTCGCAAATCGAGTTCTGCTGTGGTTCGCCAAGCGTGCATCACGCGGCGCGCGGGCGGTTGTTGCCTGTCGCTGTCCAGCTGCACGGGCACACGGAACGCGTTCCTTTCGGTGAGGTTGTCCGTCAGCGTCGACGTCAGTCGGACGCGCTGGGGATTCCAGCGCAGTCGCGCAGAGCGGAGCGCGTTTGCAAACTCGCTATTACTGATAAAACCGGGGAGCCAATCAACGAGATCCACAATGAACTGCGGCACCGCCTTTATTGTTCGCGCTCGTGGAGACGCTGAATAGTCGGCGTGTACCCGCTTGTTTGATGTGTGTGCTTCAGTGAGGGAGTTGACGTCCTTGCCCGTACTGCTCGATGCCTGCAGGGACAGTGGATTGAGCAACGCACGTTCTAAAAACGACGTTCCACGCCGTACTCGCCTCACGGACAGCTCTAGGTGTGTGAAAGAACTTCCAGGTCGTCGCAGGTTCTGGAGCTGGTCAGCACGGACGTCGGTATTCTGAATGTAGAATGGATCGGCGTCAGTGCCTGTGTGCTGTACTATGAGGGGCATGTTGTAGCCCCAACTCTCGGGCAAAAGCTTGTCGAGCCGGAATATCGAACTGAAGTTGCGCACTTCGTCAGTTACGTACGTCGGGTCCTCTCCAAGCTGCCGAAAGAGGTCGTCCACCCGACTGATATCGAAGGTGATTTCCGCCAGGTCGGCTGCCGCGAGTCGAACATCTACCGCCGCGGCCACACCCGCATCGTCAATCATATCAGCCAGCCTGATGTCATCGACCCATAACTCCGCCTGTTCAATGAACACAGTCTCCTGTGTGCGATAGATGCCGACCGCCACTTCCGATACTCTCGCGAGATTGGGAGGAGAGGTGCCGGCATCTCTTACTTGCACCATATAGGGTCCATCGCACGCTACGTATGCCGTTGAATCGCCACCGCATTGGGCTGCACCTGAAGGCGGATCGCCGCGAAGCCAAGCGGCTTCGACCATCGCCCTCAAGTCGGTCCATTTGTCGAGTTCGATGACGATTTCAGGTTCCCACGTCACACTGCGGGCTGTGGTCCTGTACATATAGAAATTGTGTTCGTCGCGTCCCGCTTTCATGATGAACTCCAGATCCCCTTCTTCCCATCCCGGTCCGCGTCCACGGCTCCAGACCCTTAGCTCACGGTACTTGAGGAAGTTCTTGTCAGCGGCGTCGATAAACCGCAGAAATGCCTCGCCGCGTTGACCTGCTCGCAGGTCTGTCGCAAGCAAACGCAACGCCTTCTCATTGATCTGCTGAGTCCCGAACCCAAGCCCCGCATCGGCACGCTCGGCTTCGTTTAGCACTCCGGGTGGGGATTCGTATCCGAGGTCCGTGTTCTCCGTTGTTATGACGGACGCGATCACTTCGCCGCTGAGCTCCGCGCGGCTTCCGCTCAGGCCTTCGATGGGCGCAACAGCGCGTTTGATCCAGGGTGAGCCGACGAGCCTCATACGGGATATCGCAATCGAGAGCTCTCGCTCGGTTGCCGCTTGGTCTGGAGCAACCACGGTGAGTCGGACGGCCTGAACCTGAAAGAGGTTGGGACGTCCCACCTGCAGGGTATCCTCTCTGAACGGCACGCGATAAAGACGCCATGTGTGAGTGCGCCCGTTTTGGTCTACGTAGTTGCCACCGCGTCGCACGAAAAACCGCTCGTCACCAATCGGGAGGACGTAACGCACGAAGTCTTCCTGTGTGACACCGACGTTCACATCGAGTCGGTTGTCGCCATCAAGATCTTCAGTGTTCAGAACCCCGTCACCCCGTGTGCAGCGCGCCAACAAATCACCGCGTTCGAAGGCAGTTACATCTGCGTAGCCCCGCAGATCGCACAGCGGCAGCCCCTCCACGATCTCTCCAGTGGCCTGGTTCACGATCGTGTCCACCAGGTCTCCGCGAATCCCTATGTCGTGTATCTGTGCGTTGAAGACGTTGGTGAGCGAGTCCTTCTCGGTGTCGAGACGGCTTACGCCAACTTGCTGCAAGCCAGTGAACACCGTGTCCGCGCCGGCGGCCGTGAATTGCGCGGGACCCAGCCTCACCGCGTCTTCGAAAACTGAGCCGAAATCGAATACGAGGTATACGTCCTGGTCGCGGGCAGTGCGATTGCCGTCCTCCAGAACCCAGAACTCGAGGAACTCCGTGCGGGACAGGTCCACTCCCACGCCGGAACCACCACCCAGCGGTTGGGTGATGCTTCGCCAGCGCGGTCCCGGGGTGTGAGGTCGAAGCCAACGTGCACGACCGGTGCCAGGATCCGGCGCTCCGCCGATCGTATCTGGCTTCAGTGACAGCCAAAGCGTGGTCTCGACACTTATGCCAGTTCCGGTGAGGATGATCGTCGAGTCTATATCTTGGGGCCCAAACTGTACCAATCCTTCGGGACCCCGAATGAGGTTCTGCCAAACCAGAGGTACGCCGTCGGTGGGCTCGAAGCCGCCGCCCACTCCTAGATGGGTGGCGGGTAGTCCTCGCCCGGACGATGGAGCACTACCGAGCTGAAACGACCGTTCCGCGAGACGCACCCGGCTCGACGGTTCCCGCTCGAAATCTTCAACATAGGCAACACCCCTTTGATTCGAGCCCGGTTTTGACACCGCGACCTCGCCGTTGACCTCTAGCGCCGACGGCACGCTGGTGTTCAACAGCGGGAGCGCGTCGAGGAACCGCGTAATCCCGTCCATCCGAAACCGAAGGTCCGTGCTCAGGCCTCCTATGAACTGTGCCTCCGGTTCGAATCCTAGTGACGGGCGGGTGCTAACTGTCCGCTCCCGCTGGAAGATCCCGATGGCGTTTATGTTACCAACAACGCCGAGGCTGTATGTGCTGGAAAACCCGAAGATACTCTTGGGCGCATCGTCAAAGAGCTGGTTCTCCTCGAATTCGGCGGTCACCTGAGTCGGGCCAACGAACAACGAGTCTGGGTTGAGGAATGTCACCTGTCCCAGTGCATAGTCGATCTCGTAATCGCTGCCGCGGGTTAACATTCGCTCGCCGATCGAGAGTCGCTCGCTTCCGGTACGTACTTGTATCGCTCCAAGGCTCAAGTTGGTACGATCGCCCGCCCCGCTTACCTCGTAGTGAACCCTCAGAGCGAACTTGGAAGCCGGCCCCTGTGTCCTCAACAGGAACGTCGGTGTCCTGTAAAGCGAGTCGTTCAGCTCTCCCTGCAAAAGCCGAACGCTGTCCGCGAACGGCAGTAGATGTGGGAACACGACGAAAAGATCGCGAATCGGCGCACCACCGTCGGGATCACGCTCACGGGGAAAGACGCGGTTGAACTCATCGATAGTAGAAGGGTCGGTCGACAGCGACAGTCCGAGTCGCGACAGATAGGTACCCTCTCCGTCCAGTGGTGCTTCGGAGTTACGAACTTCAATACCGAGTCCTATGGACGCGCGGTCGACGTCCTGGCTACCCAGCCTGTACCAGTTTCGCATCTCATATGGAAAGGTCGGCGCTGACGGGCCGCGTCGCGGCTCATATATCAACTCCAGAGTGTCCACTTCTCCATTTACGGCCGGGAACGTCCCAATCGTATCGCCAGTCGTAGTCACGTATGAGACGGCAAGAAAGTCCTGGAGCCCAACCCGCGTGTTCAGCGCAAACCAGACACCCGACGGGTCCAGGTAGAAGTCGGTACCTTCAACCAGGAGTTCCCAGGAAAACGGCCCTATCCGCTGCGGGCTATCCGACCTGACTGCCACAGCGTCGATGCCGCCGAGATTCGGGTTTTCCTCGGCCTGACTACCCTGGGCGCGAAGTCGATACACGCGGACTTCAGAAATCTGGAGCGGAAGTGGCAGCGTCTCACGTGTGATGCTGAGGATATCCACGTCCGGGTACGCCGGTATATCCAGTGGATTGACAACGAAGAACGCCCGTCCCGATTCGAAATCGATGTCCCTCGTGTCGAAATCGACCGGCTGTGTTGCCGCGTCGCCAACCGTGAATCGACGTGTGCGTAGCGCGGAGCCTTTCTGTTGGGCGAAGATCGACCGGAAATTCAAGGGCCCCAGCTGAGCTTCCGCCTGTACTCCGAACGAGTTTGCAGGAATGCCGGACGTTATGAACCGTGAAGCCGGTGCGTCGAAAGAAACCGTTCCTACATCAACCCGCCGCAGTATCTCATCCTCGATTCCTTGGTAGTAGACGCTGATGTTGTTGTTTGCGCTGAATTCCCGTTCGGTATCAAAGTCCACTGCGAGGTGAATACGATCGCCGATTATTCCCCCAGCTCGCACGTTCGCCTGTTGGTCAACTGTCGGCGTCGGAAACCCTCCCACGCATCCGGACGCGGTACTAAAAGCGTCCGCGGCGGTACACCGTGCATTGCGGAGGTGATCGAGCCCCATCTCGAGCCTGCCCGTGAGATCGAGCCAGACATCGGCGTACTCCGACAGCGATTCGAAAGGATCGCGCTCGGCCAGATCCGCCAGGTCTTCTGGCCGTGGCGCCAGCGCCTCGGGCGGCGGTATGTCTACGGCAGCCGGAGTGGGATCGGGCGCCAACGAGGCAAGTAAATGAGATCTCCACCGGGTCGATCGAGCCGATCTTGTTTTTCCTCTGGTTTCCTCCGCCCACAATGCCACCAGCTGCGATGGTATCATTCGGCGTGCGAGCCACCCACCACGTTCCAAGGCGGGTGGTACACGAAACCCCACTGGCTCCCATGGTGCACGAAGCGTCAGCCGGAGGCGAACATCCATGTCGCCCTGGGCCAATAGCGAACCGCTCTGAATTAACAGAGCCGCGAAGGCTGCTACTAACGAGACGCGTGACACTTTACGGGTGAGATCGGGGTACGCCTTGTTAGGGGTGGGATTTCACGATATAATGTGCGACGCAAGTCCTTGTTTGGTAAAAAGTTACGAGACTCAATGCGCATTCTGGACAAGTACCTGATCAAGCAGCATGTCGCCCCGTTCGCCTTTTCGTTGGCGGCGATGACGGGGTTCATGCTAATGAACCAGATTGCGCGTCGGCTCCCCATGCTTCTCGGCAAAGGCCTTCCTTGGACGATCATCGTCGAGTTTTTCCTGCTGACGATACCGTACCTCGTCGCAATGACGATCTCAATGTCGGT
Organism: Gemmatimonadota bacterium; assembly: GCA_039589395.1. Lineage (GTDB taxonomy): Bacteria > Gemmatimonadota > Gemmatimonadetes > Gemmatimonadales > GWC2-71-9 > JBDGYW01. The sequence continues at coordinate 23,476 of JBDHHK010000032.1, read as the reverse complement.
CCTCGTCGCTGTTCTTCATACCTTTGGGCGGCTGACGGACGACAGCGAAATCACTGCCTGTCGCGCCGGCGGCGTTTCGATAAGCCAACTGGTGCGGCCGGTCCTGTTGACTGCCTGCGTCGTTGCTTTCGTCGCCTTCCTCTTTGGCGATCAAGTCCTACCGCGCACCAACCACCGGCTGAGAATGCTCATGGTGGATGTCGCCAGGCAGAAACCGACGTTCTCGCTGAGAGAGCACGTCGTCAATGAGGTGCAGCGCGGAAGGGTTTTCCTCCGCGCCGCGTTTATTGACCAGGCGACATACGTCATGCGCGATGTAACCATATACCGCCTAACGGATCAGAACACCACTCGCATCGTCTATGCCGATAGCGGGCGAATGGCCTTTGACCTCAATCAAGAAGACCTACAGCTCTTACTCTTCAATGGTTCCGCTCACGAGTTCGACCGTCAAGATCCGAGTCTGTTCCAGCGTAGTGAGTACGAAAAGTACGAGATCCGGCTCGAGGGAATAGGGCGCGAATTCGTTCGGCGCGAGGAAGACACGTACTACGGGGACCGGGAACAGGGTGTCTGTGCGCTAGAAGAAGTCGTGAGGGCTGCTAAACTAAACGAACAGCTCGCCATACGACGAGCAGACGTGGCCGAACGAAACGGGCTGCGTGCCTTGCTTGGGCTGCACCCTGTAGAGCCAGACACGATGGTCGCTATACCTCGGAGAAGCGTCTATTGCGGCCTCCTGGAGTGGCTCAAGCCCGAAGACCTGGAGGCACAGGAACCTCCCCGACGAATTTCCCAAGCAGCCGACACGGCACTCGCCGACGAGCGACCTGCGCTAGCAAGCCCTGCACGCCGGGTTCACGTCAGTGGTCTAAGGCCTCGACCACGTATGAACGAAAGACGAGTGCAGAGCGATCGTGCGCGCAATATGAAGGTGAGGGCGGCAAACTACTCCGTCGAACTCCACAAGAAGTACGCAATTCCAGCAGCATGTATCGTGTTCGTGATAATTGGAGTGCCGGCAGCTCTGCGTTTCAGGGGGGGAGGTCTGGGGATGGTAATCGGTGTCGGCATGTTGATCTTCGGTGTCTTCTACGTCGCTTTGATTGCCGGTGAAGCACTCGCCAACAAGCTTTACGTGTCGGCATTCGTTGCGATGTGGGCCCCCAACATCCTGTTCGCTGCAATTGGCATCACTTGGCTACGGTTGCACGGGCGGCAGGGTATTGCCGCTCGCCGTCGAAAGGTCGAAGCTCCCGCGTGATCCCGCGTATACTCGATCGTTACGTGCTTCAGCTCTGGCTGAAAATCTTCGTGGTAACCACGATCGGTTTTCCGCTGGTCGTTATCCTGATCGACCTCACGGACAAGTTAGATGACTATCTGCTGAGGGAACTCGCCCCTTCGGCCATAGCGTTAGCCTACGTGTACGGGGTGCCTGAGACCGTATTCCTAGTGCTGCCGGCTGCCGTGCTCTTTGCTACCGTGTTCAGCATTGGGGCGATGAACCGGCACTCGGAGCTGACGGCAATCAAGGCGTCGGGAAGGAGCTTTCACCGCTTACTCATTCCAGTGCTGATCGCGTCGCTGTTCGTGACCGGCCTCAGTGCCTTTGTCGGCGAAATGGCTCCGCACGGGACCCGTAGAAAGCTGGAGCTGCTCGGGGAGCTCGAGATTCGGTCACAGAACTCTCGACAGAACTTCGTGCACCGCGCGTCCGAGGGTTGGGTATACACGATACGATCACTCAATGTGAGTCAGCGAAGGCTGAACAACATCGTGTTGGAACGAGAGGGCGCCGGCGAATCGTACCCGACGCTGGTGCTGCAGGCGCGCTACGGAGTCTTCAACGACACCACGGCTACCTGGACGCTCTCGGACGGTCGGTTCCGGATACTCTCCGAGGATATCGGTGAGGTGGCATTCCTATTCGACTCGCTGCGAAGCAGGAGTTTTGAAGAGACGCCGGCAGAGTTGCTCTTGGAGCCGAAGAGACCGCAGGAGATGAATTACGCGGAGCTTGGAGAGTACATCGAGGCTCTGGAGAGGTCAGGTGGCGACGGCCGTAGGCTCACTGTTGAGCAAGCACTCAAGATCGCTATCCCGGTCACCTGTCTGATCATTACGCTCTTTGCGGCTCCGCTGGTGGTAGCAGCGCCTCGGGCGAGTGGTGCAATTGGAGTGGCGGTGGGACTCGGCACCACACTCATGTTTCTTCTTTCGGTTCAGCTTTCACAGGCAGTTGGGGCCGGCGGGATCCTACCACCAGTAGTCGCGGCATGGACGCCGAACGTCTTGTTCTGCATGGCGGGACTCTGGTTCCTCAAGCGAGCGCGCACCTAGCCAGAAAAACACACTATGGATACATACGGCTGGCTCTCGATATTGCCTCCGGTGATCGCGATCGGTCTCGCGATCAAGACAAAGCAGGTCTACCTCTCGTTGGTGCTCTTCGTTTGGCTGGGGTGGACGATCATGAGCGGTTGGAACCCAATCGCCGGCCTGATCCAGTCCGTGGACGTGTACATCGCCCAAGCCACCGACCCCGACAATGCTCGAGTACTCCTATTCAGCGCGCTGATCGGGGCGATGATCACGTTCACCCAAGCCTCTGGAGGCATGGACGGATTCGTACAATGGGTCGAACGGAGCGGCATTGCCAAGTCTCGCCGTTCTGTTGGGCTTCTCACGGCGTTTGTTAGCCTCGGCGTGTTTCTGGAATCCAACTTCGGCTTGCTGGTCTCCGGCTCGGTGGCACGACCACTTTTTGACAAATGCCGCATCTCACGAGAGAAACTGAGCTATTTCATCGATGCAACGTGTGCGCCCAAATGCATACTCATTCCTCTGAATGCATGGGGAGCGTACATCATCACCATCTTGGCTGCACAAGAGGTCGCCAACCCGGTCGCGCTGTTGGTGTCCGCCTTGCCTCTCAACTTCTACGCCGTATGTGCACTCATCCTGGTATTCACGGTAATCCTCACGGGGTGGGACATCGGACCGATGCGTGAAGCCGAACGCCGCGTGAGGGAGGAAGGCAAACTCCTCCGCGACGGAGCCGAACCGATGATCTCGGCTGATGTTGCGATGGCACCCGCAAAGGACGGAGTACCCAAGCGAGCGGTCAACATGCTTTTGCCGATCGTTGTGATGGTAACGACGGTACCGGTTGTACTTTGGCTGACTGGAGCGGGAAACATCATGGAGGGCAGTGGTTCCCGAGCGGTTCTGTGGGGTGTGATCGTTGGCCTGATGACGGGAGCCGTGCTATACAAGTCGCAAGGCATCATGACGATTGCCGAACTGAGCGACAACATTATCAAGGGCATCCAGGGACTGATTCCTCTTGTGATCGTGCTCTCCCTGGCCTTTGCCATCGGTGCAACCACGAGAGCCCTTGGCACTGGCGTATTTGTCGCTCAAGCCGCTCAGGCAACGGTCCACCCAGGGTTCGTGCCGGCAATAGTATTCCTGCTTGCATGCTTCATCGCATTTTCCACTGGTACATCGTGGGGAACCTTTGCGATCATGATACCAATCGTGATCCCGATGGTGGAGCTGATTGGCCTACATCCTGGATTGGCGCTGGCGGCAGCGCTAGGTGGTGGAATCTTCGGCGACCATTGCTCTCCGATCTCTGACAGCACGATCGTGGCTTCTATGGCGGCGGCAACCGATCATATAGACCACGTACGCACACAGCTGCCGTATTCGCTCACCGCGGCCGGTGGGGCCACTACACTATTCCTGGTATTCGGGTTCGTTCTCTAGTTAGGTGGATCCCACAAGCCGAAGCGGCTCGTTAAACGCTGGCCAACCCGGACTGCCAGGAACAGACGTCGTCGCCCCGCGCCTGACATTTATGGTGTAGCATAGCTCCTTCAAACTCGGTGCACCTTCTCAGAAGCTCCGCCAGCGCAGCGCCAAAGAAACCGCACGGCTTGCCATCCGGCGCCGACCCCGTCAGCGACCCGTTAGCGACGGCTACGATCCCCGCCGTCTCATCGACAGACATAACGACATCCAGCAAGCGATCAGCCAGTCGTTTTGCCAGGGCCTTGCTGACGCGTTCCCGGGCAAGGACTCGACCGGCACGATGGACGATACGAGATGCGGCGGATGTCTGCGCAACGATCTCTTCCGCGGCGAGCCGGCCGGCCTCGCTGAACGCCAATTCGGCATCGCTACGACGCCCTACCAATCGGAACAGCTGAACGACCTCGTCGCTCTCGATGGATTCACCCGTTTTCACGAGCTCCGCGTAACGGTCTATCTGCGCCGAAACTGTCGCGCTCATTCCGAGCCGCTTTAGAGCCACCTCCTCTGCGTATTCCTCGAGATCCACCGGATCGGTGTGATCGAGTTTCTGGAGTGTACGCAGAATGGCCAACGGTATGATCGCGTTCACACGAGAGTTTTCCCGCTGATCGGACGAGCCGGAACCCACAGGCGGCGTGCTCACCGCTCCTTCCGAATGCGAACGTATAGAGACGCCGTGTAAACCAGCACGACGACCGATGTGATTATGTACCCCACCACAGCAAATGCCGCATTATCAGGATATCCCATCAGCGGCCTCCTCCTCACGCAATTCTCTCAAAACCGAAAGACAATACCTCAACATCAAGAAACCAACGTACAGCACTGAAAAAACCAACACCGACAGCAGCAGCGTTATCAGCATCGCACCGGGCAGCGTCGGCGCGCCTGCTCTCAGAACTGGTGGGGCCGGGTGGAGCGTCCTGAACATAAGCACCGAGAAGTAGATGAATGGCACCAACACCAGTGCCAGTATGCCGATGACTGCGGAGAACCGAGCTCTAGTTTCTGGATCTACTACCGCTCCCCGGAGAACTTTGTAGCCGACAAACAGGAGAAAAAGGAACAGCGTCGAGGTGAGCTTGGCGTCCCACGCCCACCAGGCTCCCCAGATGGTCTTGCCCCAGATTGGGCCCGTCGTAAGCATGACGACCCCGAATACGAGGCCCACTTCGGCAGACGCGTCCGCAATCGTATCCAGCTTGTGCTCCCGCCTCCGCAAGTAGAGCAGACTGAGAACTCCCGTCACCGCGAATGCCAACAACGACGCCCATGCCGACGGAACATGTACGTAGAAGATCTTCTGGGCGGGGCCCTGAGTGCCCTCAATGGGAGTGAACAGGGCGGCGCGGACATAGACGAGCGCCAATCCCAGTAACGCACTGAGTGTAAGAGCCCACCCGCGCGTCAAAGAACGAACTGCGACGTTCCGTTCCATCATTCCTCGACAGTTGCTTCGAAGAGCAAAAAACAAACCGTAACAAAAGCGATATCAAAAGCTCCCAGGAGTCTCAGCCACCCAGCAAAATCGCTCAGTGGACGTCCGGCAAGAATGCCCGCCGTAGTCTGCACCGCACCGATTATTGGAGGCACCAAGAAGGGCAACAGCAAGATCGGCAACATCAATTCCGCGAACCTCGTACGCACGACCATCGCGGACAGCAGCGTGCCCACCGCTACGAACGCCAGCGTCGCCATTGCGGTTACGGCCAACAGCTGCGGCAAGGCATGTAACACGCGCACGTTGAAGAACACTGCAAAAAGTGGCAACGAGATCAGCTCGACTACCACCACAAAACCTAGGTTGCCTAGTAGCTTGCCTAAGAAGATCCCCGTACGTGGCACCGGTGTAAGGAGTAGTCCGTCGAGTGCTCGATTCTCCTTCTCGAGCAGGAAAGCTCTGTTAAGGCCCAGCATTGCTGCGAAGGTGAACGTCACCCACAAGGCTGCCGGTGCAATATCCAATTCCGTCACCACCGACGGGTCTCTCGAAAAGTAGAATACCGCGAGCACTAGCACGGCGAAAACGATCGATGAGGCAAAAGCCGTTTTTGTGCGCCACTCGATTCTGAGGTCTTTTGCCGCAACCGCGACAGCTGTGCCCCACAGCGAGTTAGCCATCTCGTGCAATCTCTCTGTAGCGGGCGGAAATCGCCTGCGCGGCGCGACCATCCATCGGCTCAACCGCTTTGAGGCGGCCGGCAACCAGGTAACCAACATCGGATACAATGTCGACGACGTCAGCGAGTTGATGGGTTGCTAGCACCACAGCCCGGTTCCGGGTGCGCAGTTCTGCTATCATGTCCCGAACCAAACCGGCCGCCGTATCGTCCAGCCCGGTTAAGGGCTCATCGAGAAGGAGGAGTTGCGGATCGGACAGCATAGCGCGAGCGAGAGTCAATCGCTGAGCCATGCCGCGGCTGTATGTTGCCACCCTTCTATCGGCGTGCTCTTCGAGACCCATGGTTTGCAGCAGCTCGTTTACCCGTGCGCTCTCGACTCCGCCGTAGAGTCGGCTGTAGAATTGAAGGTTTTCTCGCGCAGTCAGCGAGTCATACAGCATCGAATCATGTGCAACCATGCCGATTGAGCCAAATCGATCGACCGAACCGTCGCTAGGCTTGAGCAGGCCTGCAAGCAAGCGGATCAGCGTTGTCTTGCCTGCACCGTTATGCCCAATCAACAGTAACGCCTCGCCGCCCAACAAATTGAACGACACGTCTTTGAGCACGTACCTGTAGCCGAACTTTCGCGACACATTTCTCACCCGCAGCGCGGGATCAGTGCGTGACATTTGGCAAAAGGGGAGGGTTACTCACCAAGGAAGACCGACGTAGGCCGAAACACGCTTCAGCGCGTCTGACCATCTTCAAATACGAATAGGTCGTCTAATTTCGTGAGCACCAACAGCGAGAGCAGCTCTTCGTTCAGCTCCCGCAGAACGACTTCGACACGTCGACCTACCGCTCTCCGTCTCACGAGGATGAGTGAATTGAGTCCGGAGCTGTCGATCGAGTTCAGGGATGCGCAGTCGACCACGAGCCGTCCGGCACCGGTGGGGATTCGATCGACGAGTGATGATGCAGCTTTGCGGAATTCAATACGTGTTTCGAGACCAAGCTGCTCGGGTGCGCGAATGAGGTGTTCGGCAGGTGCTGGGTTAGAACCTTCACTCTGAAGCGACCCTTCCACCCTTTTCGCACCACTGGCGACAACTTCCCCACGCCCAGTTTGACTGGGGTCGCTCACCGCCCTCGTACGAGCGTCATTTGCTGCCAGTGGCCGTGAGACAGACAACTGCCTACCCCCAGTTAGCGGCCCAAACGGTCCAGACGAAGAAGCTACGCTTCAACTTGGTTCGCCTGCCAAGTTAACAACCCGAGCAACGAAAACGCGAAAGCCGTAGTGATGATTATCGCGCTAGCTATACACCATTGACACCAAGCATGTATGACCGATGCCTCGAGATAGGTCAAATACGCCGAGAAGGCGACACCGATCCCCGAAAACACCGTCATCAGAACAGTGGGCTCACGGCGCCCGAGCCAACGAGGCTGCAATCCCACCAGACTCAACACGAATAGAGAAACAAAACCAGCGACGCCATATAGCGCCACGGGCACCCCCAGGAGGCTGGAGTACTCACTGGTCTGCACCGTCTCACAGCCGCCAGTGGAACAGGCGAGTTCACCGAGAACGCCAATCTTCCATAGCAGCAAATAGAACGCGACAAAGAACCCGACTAGCGAGAGAACAGACACAGCCATGCGGTGTTTCACCGCTGCTGCTCCGCCACAGCCTCTACCAAAGCCCTGAGGCTATCGTAAGAGATCATGCCGACTGCGCGATATGGCCCGACGTCGAACGCGGGCGTAGAACTGAGGCCCGACCCAGAGAGTTCTTCTCTTGTGGCAACGATTCGTTCGTAATAGCGCCCTTCCTCCACACAATCATCATAGCTGCCCACGTCTACTCCGGCGTCACGTGCATATCCTCGGAAGGTGCGAAGCGTGCGCCGTGCCGTCGGCCAGTCGGGGCCGCTGAACCATTCGTTTTGATTGAACATCAATGCGTCGTGCATCTCCCAGAATTTGCCCTGCTCCCCGGCGCATGCGGCGGCGTTCAAAGGCACCAGAGAAACCTGGTACAGCGCGAATCCACGGAAGCGTAGGCGTGCAAGTCCCGTTTGCACGAGTCGACTCATTATCGTCGGCCCATGGAGAACCGCAAACGTTGCGCAGTGTGAGCACGTAAAGTCGGCATATTGGACGATCTCCACAGGTGCGGAGTCGCTGCCGATTACGTATCCCGGAAATGCAGATGTTCCAAGAGTCAGCGGCTCGTCGAGTATTTGCACCGGCGGAGGTCCACCACCTCTGCTTGCAAGCCAGATTACTGCAGCACCGGCCACGAAGATCACGACCAGGCCTGCGTAAAAGAGCTTCATATTCGCCTTTCCTGCCATTAGCCAGCTCCCTCCGAGTCTCCCAAATCGAGTTCGTCCATCTGCTGTTTCGCTCTTTCGACTATGCGGCGATTCTCAGCAATCTCGGGTGTGTCGTAAGTGATGCGCACCTCATAGCGGAACAGTTCGGCCCTGGCGTCACCTAACATCTTTTGCAGCTCCGGGCCCGCCGCCAGGAGATCTTTGTCCTGCTTCAGCTCCTGAATCCGCTCGGAAATTGCTCTGAGCAATTCTACCAGCCGTGCAGGGCGGTCATGTTCGTATACGGGTTCCGACACTAAGAGGCCCTGCTTGTTTGGGTACCTATCGCACTGCATGCATGTTCCGAGCCACCGTTATTCAACTCTCTTGCCCTGCCTTGTGTCCGTTGGTACACTTAGCGGTTGACCTCTGTAACGAGTAACCATTGGAGTGCAGCGCGTGGCAAAAAACAAACGCGCCTACAGTAAGGACGATAACACCAACCCTTTTGACAAGGCCCGGGACGAACTCCTCAGCCACATATTGCAGTGCGGGGTGCTGCAGGCGGAGGCCGAACATCAGAAGGATTGGTTTGATGACACGATGGAGTATCTGGCCGAGCGTTATTCGACCCTGTCCAAGAAAGATTTGAAGCAGATTCGGACAGTAGGTGAGCAGTATTGCCGCCCAGTTAAGCGCCACTCGCCTGAAGTCGGCGCTACCAGCTGAACGCAGCCGTCTCCCAATAGCGTCCTAAGCTGAAACGGACTAGCCCCTCCCGAGGGACGCGTTAGCGTGCTCGGGTGCGTCGTCTGCGAAACTGCACGCCCGCCGCCAGTCTTGCCCCGCCACCGAGTCCCGCCTCCACGAACCAGCCGAACGAACGACCGGGTCGAGATTCCAGGCCCAAAAAGGCGACGATGTACTCCCGTGAGTTTCCATCCGAAATTACGGCCGCCACTCCGCCACCTGCGTAGGGCGAGACACCCTGCCGCTTGAACGGATTCAGATGGAACGATCCCAGGAGCTCGGGCCGGACAGCCAAGTTGCCTTCGAGATCTCCGGCATTCAACACAACGCCTACGCGCATCCGCCCGTTGGTCCTCAGCGCGAGGCCAACTCCTCCGCCCAGGAATCTGTCGCCTCCAACATTGGCCATCGTATGCAGTTGCCATTCGGTCGCACGTTGAGCACCGATCGAAACAGGTGCGACAGACAGTGCGAAAACAACCAGGAGGTTCCTACAAGATCTCAATCTCGTGATCCACCTTAATGTCCGGATTGAGACTGTGCAGTACCGAGCAATACTTATCGAGCGAGAGGCTCACCGCTCTCTCTGCCTTTGCACGCTCCAGGCTCTCCCCACCAAATCGAAACACGTATTTCAAAGCTACGTAGCGTTTCGGGTGCTCCGTGCGTCGCTCACCCACTATGTCGATTGACACGGTCTCGAGTTCCACCTTCATCTTCTTCAAAATGGAAACGACATCTGCTCCGGCACACCCTGCAGATGCTAGCAGCAACGCATCCATCGGAGTCGGCCCTTGTTCGGTGCTGCCGTCGAGCGTTATGGGAGGCGTCTGAGGATCTAATCCGCCTCCCCGGAATCTCAGGCCTTCCCCTGTCCAGTCCAATCGTATCGAACGAGCGTTTGACACCCTAATTCCCCCGCCTTGTGGTTAACCCTATGAGGATCCGATGGCGCCCGAACGCCTCTTCGGCGTGGTACTCCAACAGCCAGTTGATCTGGTTGCGGAGCCTCAACTCAAAACCCAATACGAACTGCGCCCAAAAACTAGGGCAATCGTCGGTCAAGTCACAGCCTTCCTGTCCCGCGAGCGCAATCCCACCACCGATATATGGAACGGCAGCCACCGAATCTGAAGTGAATCGGTGGATCACCTCGATATTCGCCACATACGTGTTTTGACCCCACCCGAATCCCAGCTCCGCTGATGGGCGAAGCCGCAGTCGCTCAGTGTAAAGATCACCCATGTCGAGAGCAATACTCGCAACGGCCTGTCCTTCACCCTGGAAGTCGACTCCAGCCCGCGCCGAGAAACCGTACAGGCCGAGCTGGAACAGTCTCGTGTTCCCACCGTCGGCTTCAGAGTTCTGATTGTTGCCTTGTGCGGCCAGTGAGGTCGTCAACAGCAGCCCGATAAACAAGGGCGGGATACGCATTGGTTATCCGTTCCTCTCATTCTGTTTGATTCTACTGCTTGCTTCTGGCCGCATTCACGTAATCCCAGATTGCATAGAGTGAGATGGCGGCTGTCGCCCAGGCAAGCGGGCGCAACAGCTCGGATCCGGCGAGAAACGCCAGCAGTGTCAACGCCTGGCACACCGTCACCGCCTTCCCGCCCGCCCGCGCGGGCAGTGTTTTGGGTCGGCGCAGCAACGTAACGCCTATGAAGCTGATCAGGGCCGTAATATCTCTCAACAGCACCCCGAGAACTTCCCAGGGGCTCAACAAACCAGTGCGAAACACCACGATGAATGCGGCGAGCATGAATAACTTGTCTGCGATCGGATCCAGTATGGCGCCAGTCCTAGACCCGCCGATTCTGCGCGCCCAAATTCCGTCTCCTACGTCCGTGACCACCACCAATGCGAGGACCACAAGCCGCACAACGGCTGAATCGACCAGCAGAAACACCACTGCAAGTGGGATCCTGCACATCGTCAGTAGGTCTGGCGCGCGCAGTAGCTTTCTGTCTTGCCGCGCATCGAGGCGGTCTGTAGCTTCCACCTACGTCTCCATCTCCCTGCAAGGTGAGATCATATGGACCTCAGCCTGATCAAGAAGGCCGCGATCTTTGCCGACCTCGAAGGCGACGAGCTCGAGCGAGTCGGCGAAATCTGCAAAGAGCAGCAATTCAAGTTTGGCAAAACGATATTCAAAGAAGACGAACCTGGAAACCGCCTCTTCATCATAGCCGAGGGCGAGGTCCGCATATCGCGCAACGTGCCGGGTTCGGGTGAAGAAGCTCTTGCCGTACTGAAAACTGGTGCGTGTTTCGGCGAAATGGCGGTTCTCGACCGATCCACGCGTTCGACCGATGCAATTGCCAATACCGATTGTGTGCTACTCACCATTACGCGGTCCGACTTCGAAATGCTCTTGGATTTTGATCGCGAACTCGGCTACAAGGTTCTCTGGTCGGTAATCAGACTGTTGTGCGACCGCCTGCGAGTAACGAACGACAACTTACGTTCATTTCTCGCGATGTCGATGTTCTAGCCCTCCACCCCACACCGCACCAGGCGGTACCCTTCCGTTCCCCACCTTTCACCGGGCGGTACCACCCTCTGGCCCATCCCAGCCCGGCGGTCAGGTGGTAGGGCGTTTCTGTCCGCCTGTCCGCCCGTCCGCCCGTCCGCCTCCTCTCACTACGTACTCAGCTCGTTGACCCACCCCAAATACTTCGGTAGCCACCTTGGCCACGTCATCCACACCCACCGCCCGCAACCGCGCCGCCTTGTCCTGGAGTTCATCAAGCACACCGTTCACCCAGGCACTCAGTATCTCACTGGCGACTGACGATGCGTTCTGCTGGCTCACCTCGACTAGCCCAGCAGCATAGTTGCGCGCGCGCGTCAGTTCGCGTTCCGATACCCGGCCTTCGACCAGTCGTTCCAGCTCCCGGAGCATTTCCTCCCGCGCTTCGGTTTCTCGTTCGGGCGATGTCGCGATGTACGTCAGCATCGCGCCTGCGCGTCGCCGGAGCCAGGGAATAGCTGCAACCGTGTAGGCAAGTGACCGTTTCTCGCGAAGTTGTTCGAACAGACGCCCCGCGAGGCCGCTCAGAATCGACCCCGTTACTGCCACGGCGAACCTGTCCGGTGAAGCAGCCGGCACGGCTGGGAACGCCATTGCCAGTGCGCTCTGAGCTTTGTCTCGCTCTTCGTATCCGGACTGAGCTTGGAACCCGACGCACTCGCTCAGGTCCGCGGGTCCCGCATCGACCGCAGGCCACGTTGCCAAAGGTGTCAGTGCATCCAGCATCTTCTTTCTATCCAGGTCTCCCACGGCCACAACCGTTGCTCGGTGCGATCCAACAGCTCTTCCCCACTCACGCACTTCGTCTGTGGTCAGATTCTCAATCGTCTCGGGCTCTCCAAGCTGTGCCAATCCATAAGCGTCACCCTCAAACGCCCGCGCCAGTACACGCTGGATCGGATGCCTGAACATGTCATCCTGCGACCTGCGCGCGTCACTGACTTGCAGTGCCCGTTCCTTTGCGATATCACCTGCAGCGAGCGTCGGTTCGAGAGCCACCAGACGCAGCAGTTCCGCCGCCTCACGTAGATACTCCGGCGGCACGGTGATACCCCACCCAAGGCCATCGGCAGTACTACTCGCTATCACGCCTCCCCCGAGCGATTCTGCCGCCAAAGCCAGTTCCTCTCCGGTTTTGCCACCAGCGCCTCGTAGAGTTGACCGTACCAGAAGCCGGGAGAGACCCGCGTTTGCGTCTGTCTCGAGAGCGGGTAGATCCGAGACATCCAACCCCAACGACACCAAACCACAGCCTGGCTTCGACCGCACGAGCATGTCAACGCCGGTGAACGAGCGCCGTGTAACGTCGCCATCGCAAAAAACAGTTTCCGACTCGATGTTTCCCGATCTCGAAGGTGCCCCATCGAACGAGATTCTCGAGGGATGCGCGACGGGCGTCGAAACGCTCGCTTTCGGTGGCCAAGCATCTCCCGCAAGGAGACTCGAGCCTTCGTTCGGGAGGTAGAAGACGGCGGCTGCACTGTCCGGATTCAGGTACTGCTCCGTGACGCGTCGTACGTCTTCAGCCGACACCGCCAACAACCGCTCGTACTCGACGTCCACCAATTCGTACCCACCCAGAGCTTCAGCTTGGCACAATGCGGTCGCTCGGGAATCCATCGACTCGAAAACTCTCGCCCATCGAATCGCCATCAATGCCCGTGTGCGAGCGAGTTCACTTTCGACGGGTCCGTCCTCGATGAGTTCAGAAACGACTTCGACCGAACGCGTAACCGCGTCGTCCAATCGCTGCGCGTCCGATGCTAAAGTGATATCGAAGACTCCAACTTCTGTCGGTGTGAAGTGACCCGCCCGCGCACTGCTTGCCAATCCAGTCGTTCTCACAGCTCTGTATAGACGTGCGCCCCTTCCCGACCCGAGGACCGACGCCGCAACGTCCAGGGCTGCTGCATCTTCGTGTAAGGTCCCGACTGTGCGCCAACCGACAACCCCAATGGGTCGTTTTACGTCTCCGAACATCAATCGGGCCGCGGGCACGACTCCAGCTGACTCGGCCGGCGAAGATTCGACGGCAATGGTCGGGCGGTTCCAACTTCCGTAAGCTCTGCGTGCCAGCTCAACGGCGCGCTCGACGTCTATATCACCTACGATCCCGATCACCACACGGCCAGGTGAATAGCGAGTCGAGTAGTACTCGCGCACCGCATCGGCTGTGAAGGTCCTCAGCACCTCTTCCGTCCCGATGCGCCACCGCCGCATACGATGTGTCGGGAACAGAAGTTCGTACAGGGTTTCTCCTGCCACGGCATTGGGCGAATCGAGTTTGCGGTTCGCCTCCTGGATGATCACCTCTAGTTCCCTGGACAACTCTGCTGGGTCTAGAGCCGAGTTGATCAGCGCGTCGGACTGAATATCGAGGGCCTTCTCCAAGCCGCCGCTACTCGATGGCAATACGGTGTAGTAGACGGTTTTATCGTAGCTCGTTCCGGCATTCAGATAGCCACCCAACAGCTGCGTGTCGCGGGCGATGTCACGCGGACCCCGTCGAGCCGTCCCCTTGAAGAACATGTGCTCCAAGACATGGGACATTCCCACCCACTCGTCGGGTTCGTCGAAATACCCCGCCTTTACGTGTGTGACAACCGCAACGACCGGTGCAGAGGCCTGTCGTTGGACTAGTATGGTCAAGCCGTTGTGCAAGACTTCTTTGAAGACGTTTTGGGTTATGTGCATGGTTTCTTCGGATGAGGGGCGGGAGGAGAGGGAGTAGCGGGAGTGGCGCGATCGATTGGTCGTCACGAAATGATCATCAACACCCCTGCAGCTGCCGCTCCCCGAACGAAGCTCTCTGCATCGCTCACGGGAATCACCACTCCGGTCTCGGTACGTCTTCGCAACGATGCCTGCGCCATGTACTGCTTCACGGATGCCTCTGACAGCTCTCGATCGTCCATCTTCATCTGCAGGACGATCTCCTCCCACGTGCCGCTATAAGAGATACCCGATGTAGTACGTACTCGATGCTTTTCGCCGGTGGTGCGGCGCTGCATTCCCTGCAATTCGACCAAAAGGGTTCCGAACAACTCCAGCTGACGTGGGTCGCGGAATGTGCCGTCTGGTTGAGATGCTTCGACCTCGGCGAGCAGCAGCTCGGTCGAGTCCATCTCTTCGGCGATGCCGGCGAGTCGGTTGGACCAAGGGGCCAATTCGGGATCGGTAGGCGCAAGATGGTAGACCGACTTCTTCAACTCGATGAGGCGCCAGACTGCGAGTTCATCGAAGTGGTCACCTGGTTCGGTGCGCTCGAAGTGCATCAGGGCCGCGACATACTCGCCCCGATCATATAGCAGGTTTCCAAGATATACGCGCGCCTCAGCGTGAGCGGGATCGAGGTCGAGCGCTCTCCTGAGCCAATACAGTGCAGCATCTTCCTCACCGGTGCGGTGGAGCGCATACCCCAAGCAGGCTACTGCCTCCGAAGAATTCGGGTGGCTGTCCACCGCGAGTTGAAAGAATCCGCGCGCGTGGTTCGCCATTGCTTCGCGGAATAGCGCTCGGCCTATCTGAAGCATTAGGTCGTGATCTTCCCGAAACCCCAAAGACAGCACGCGATCGAAACAGCGTATTGCGGCTTCTCGGTGACCCACCTTGAGTAGCGCCTCGCCGAGGCCTGCGAGTGCTTCCTCGTGATCGGGCTCGAGATCCAATGAGGTCTCGAAGCTCCTGCGTGCCCACACGAATTCGTCGCGCGCGAGGCGGGCGTACCCCTCCCCAACGTGCAGGTCTACTGAAAAGGGAAATCGTTCGAGGCCATCTCGAATGACATCGAGAGCCGCGTCATAATGCCCTTCGTTGTAGAGATTGTGCGCGCGTTCGCTATAGTCGTCCGAACTGAGGAAAAGGTCCGACAGTGGACCAAGCTCCTGTGGAGAGTTGGAACACAATAAGATGTGGGCTGCGATTAGACAAGGAGTGAATGGAACTGGTAGCGTTACCCTTCCAACCCTTCGCTACGCCGTCTGGCCGACAACTGCAGCACGCGAATCTTCCATAGATCGTCGATTGGATCGTGAGTCCAGACTATGGTGCCGAGTCCACGTACGGTTGGGTCTCGTTGTCCGTCGGTACGTTCGATATCGAGTGTGTGTCGGAAGGTCGTCAAGACCACTTCATAGCTCAGCACAAAGATCTCTAGACCATCAGGAACGAAGTTCACCATTTCCGCGGATGCGAAAAACTCAGCCACTTTCTCCCGTTCTTCCTCCCAACCGTGCGACACAGACCCATCTATACCGAGAATTCTCAGTTCAGGCACTTGGTGATAGACCAATGCAAGAGAATCCTGGTTCTGGTTGTTGAGCGATCGCACCCAAGCATCGAACTGGACGGACACACTCGACTGCGCGACGAAGCGCTGACGTACTGAAATCTCTTCGCTGCCGCAGGCGACGACGATTGAAAGCAGGAGCAAGCTAGTGTAGCGCATGGGCGGTCCCTCGTACCGTGGTGTTCTAGTCGGAGGCAAAGTAAGGTGGTAGGGCGGTAGGGCGGTAGGGCGAACCGAGACCAAGCAACCGCAGAACAGATGCAACTGCACCCCTCCCGCTCCTCCCGCCTCTGCCACTGGGGCGGAGCGGTGGTGTGAGGCGCGGTACCGCCTAGGGGTGGCGGACGGGAATTGCTGAAGCTATGCTATCCCTCTCGCCACGCTGGGAGGATTGATGTCCGACCAAGTCGACGCAGGTTGTGACGAGCTTCATGACAGATACGAACTGATCAGGAGGCTCGGAAAAGGCGGCATGGCTGACGTGTTCTTGGCCAAGCGCGTTACGGATGGTATGCTCGTCGCAATAAAGGTGCTGCGGCCCGAGTTCACGCGGACCATGGGGCGCGAGATGTTCCACCGTGAGATCGCGCTACTCAAGAGCCTCGATCATCCCAATATCCTGCCGCTCCTGGAATCCGGAGAGCAGCGCGAGCGTCTCTGCTTCATTTCCCCTTACGCCGAGGGCGGTTCGCTCGCTGACCGATTCAATGAAGGCGAGTATCTCGCCCCGGACGCAGCGGTACCGCTCGCGCGGCAACTAGCCGCCGCGCTAGACTACGCACACCAACACAATGTGGTGCATCGGGACATCAAACCAGGAAACGTCTTGTTCATGCAAGACCGCGCGGTGCTGTGTGATTTCGGCGTCGCACGCGCGATCATCCGTTCGGGAGGTGAACGCCTCTCATCGAGCGGCCTGTTGGTTGGCACGCCTCACTATATGAGTCCCGAACAGGCGAGCGGTGCGTCCAAGCTGGATGGAAAGAGCGACGTATACTCGCTTGCCTGCGTTGTGTACGAAGCGTTGATGGGCGAGCCGGTATTCGACGGGCCGTCGGCCGCAGCCGTGCTACGGAAACATCGAGGTGCCAGCCCACCATCACTGCGCGTAGTGAAGCCCGATCTCCCAGAACACGTGGAGATTGCGGTTCACGCGGCACTCGAGAAAAATCCCAACGACCGACCAAAGACGGCCAACGCGTTCGTGGACATGTTGGAAGGAAGAGCCTGAGCGAAGCCCGTACCTGGCCACGCCTCAGGCCACTCTAACGGTCCGGGATCAGGGTTCCATTCCTCTCGTGGCTACGATCCTAGGCCAGCAATGAAGGTATCCAGGTACGCCTCGAGCAGATCCAACTGCAGATTCTCGCCATCGGTGCCTACTTGAGGTGCGACCGCATCCCAATGGGCCGCTGCTCCGGCGACGTCGCCGAGCCGGAGCTTGGCAACGACTCCACCGGCAAGCAATTCCCAAGGTGATATCCACGCGTCGGAATCGAGTAACGGCAGCATCAAGTCAGCGATCCTGGATAACGCCTGGAAATCCCAAGTTGCCAGCGCGTACCTAAACGCGATCGATTCGCGGGCCAGTTCGGGAGCGCCATGGCGGTTCATGAACTCCGTGATATCCCGGAACAGGTTCTCGTCCGCAACACCATCGGTACCCCGTCCAATATTTTCCTCGATAGAGAGGGCCCGCGACGTCCAAGCTCTCCAGTCACTCGGCGCAGCATCTCCTTCCATCGCGCTGAGCCACTGCTCCCACGCGGATATCTCCGATCCGAAGTCGACGCCGACTGGTTCTTCGGGGGGGGGAGTGCTATCTCGTATTTCGCGGAGCGTGGCACTCAACGCACGAGCTTGAACCGTCGCAACCTGCGGCATGGCGACGACGGTCTCGGAACCGAGAGAGACCACCCGGTTGAAGAACGGAGCTGTCAGGTCGAACCGATCCACTGCGAGCCGCAAGAATCCTGATGCGCTCAGTTTTAGATAACGCGCCCGTTCGGCAAACAGATCCACGATCGGGTAGAAATCCGAGTTTGGCTGTTCCCAACCGTCGAGCAGCGGCGCAAGCGCCCCGCGGTGGCTCACACGCGTGCCCTCGAGGGTTTCCGGGGTAATCCTCATGAAGTTGCAGAGGTCACTCACGAACTCGGGTAACTCCGCGACAGACCAGTCTGCCTGCGGCATAGTCTCAGACGTAGACGCCACCAGCAGCAAATCCGATATGCCCACAAGGAAGATTTCGTACGACGGAAAGTTTTCGTGCAGGGCGGCCATGATGCTCAAAACCAGTCCATCGTAGATCTCGTACAACTGGATCCACTGAGCAAAGACTCCATCGTCCGACAGATAGCCACTAACGTGCTGGTAAAACTCCGTCGTGAACAGACTAGAGACACCACTCACCCACGGATTCGAGGGTTCGGCCATGATAACATCGAATTGTTCTTCGCCGGCTGCGAAGTACGTTCTGGCATCTTCAATGACGATCGTAGAGCGGGGATCGTCGAACACACGCTTGTTTGCAGGATAAAACTCCCGTGAACCGCGGATCATCTCTGGCTCGATCTCTACTGTCACAAGCTCTTCGAGTGTTGGGCTGGACAAGAACATCTGCGAAGACATGCCTGACCCCTGGCCGATAACCGCCGCCCGGCGCGCATCCGAATTGTGAGCCAGCGCAATGAGTGGGGCGATCGTCTGCGTGGAGGCATCGCCCTCGAGCGTCAGCTTGGGCAGCGAGTCGCTGCACGCTTGGAACCAGACGGGGGACAACGATGCGTCTGGTTTTCCGTTGGTGCTGATCGTCAAATCGCCGTCCCGACGAGGGGTAATCACTGCGATGGTGGCAGTCCGCCCGTCCTTGTGAAACACCGATTCCGACTCAACGGGGTCGTAGATGATCCCGTGGCGGAACACGCCGCTGGACAGAAGCGTGGGATCGAAGCGCTGTGTCAATGCCGCAGTACCCGCTACAAATACGGTGGCCGCGATAGCGGCGAACGCAATACGGAGCGCGACCTTGTTTTGACCCGCAGCAACGAGCAGGATCCACACCCCGAGGGCCATGTCGAGCACGGCGCCAGTGATGAGGAGCGCCTTCAGCCCAATCAGCGGCAACGCAATCAGCCCGGCGATCATCACTCCCGCTATAGACCCCAACGTATTGATACCGTAGACAGCGCCAATGGCACGCTCACCCGTTCCCGATGTGAGCAGCGTACGCGTGATGAGTGGCAGCGTTACACCTGCGCAAAATGTGGACGGCAGCATTACCGCGAGGCAGATGGCGTATCGAGACAGTGTGAAGCCAACATACCCAGCGTGCGTCTGGGCGAATGCGGAAAGCAGATCAGCGGTCCAGCCGAATGACGCCAGATACAGCGGGAGGGTGGCCAATGCCGTGAGACCCATAACCCACTGAACGATGCCCAGAGCCCGGAGCGGCTGCTTCCATGTATCCGATCGGTTTCGCGCCCAGAAGGCACCCAGCGCCAACCCCAGAATGAACGCCGAGAGCATCAGCTCGAAGGAGTGGGTTGCGCTACCCAACACCAGGGCGAGCATTCGGAGCCAGCCGATTTCGTAGATGAAAGACGCTAGAGCCGTCCCAAAGCTAATTGCCAACAGAAACGGCAACAGGCGTTGTACCTGTACAGCATCGGCAGTCTGAATCGGCTGGGCCTCAACTTCGGGTTCCTTACGTTCCTCCTCTGCCAGCGGGAACTTGTGCGTGAGCAGATACGACACAAGCGCAGCTGCGAGGTTGAGCAGACCCGCGAACAGAATCGTGCCAGGAAGCCCTGCCGCCTTCAGCAGGTAGAAGCCGGCCACCAGCACGCCGACCGCTGCGCCAAGGCTGTTGGAAAAATACAGCAGCGATATCGTTCGGCCCGGTGCAGCCGAGAACCTCCGCAGGACGCCGGCTGCCATTAGCGGGAAAGTCATGCCGAGGATGATCGCCTGAGGAAGGATGAGTGCCCCTGCTATGCACCACTTAACGACCGTGAGGAAGACACTTCCAGCCAGCGCCGGGAAGATGGTCTCGTATGCAAAGCCGGTCACAGACAGATAGATGTCGTGAAACACGATTGCGATGACAGCGAGGGCGAGCTCCGCAAAAGCATATCCTCGCAGCGGGTCACGCAACTTCTTGGACCGCTCCCCGATCATCATCGCACCGATCGCCATGCCGCCAAGGAAGATCGTGAGCACCAAGACTTGCGAGTACGCGGTGTGCCCTACAAAGAGTCCGAGGTACCGAGCCCAAATCGATTCATACATGAGGCCGGCCGCACCGGAGAGGATGAAGATGATATATGCCGTTAATCTCATTGAAGGCCTCATTCACTCCCGAAGCAGGTGGACTCGCGCTATGCCTGGTTCAAACGCGCCCCAATCTAACAGTGGCCCGAGAGCGGTCCAAATCACGCACCTGCGGACGTTGCACGACAATCGTCATGTGCAAAGGGAAAGCTCTAAGCACCGGCTCTTATGCGCCGTGACTTGTCTCACATTGGTGTGCTGAGTTGTGGAGCCGCGGAGCAGGTTGCCTGCACTCGCCGAGGCTAACGTCTGCGCAGAACAGCGAGCCTTGATTCAATGGTCCGAATCGCCGCTTGGTTATCCAGCGCCCGCGCAGCTTGCAGGCGAATCTCCAGGCTTGCAGGCAAGAATACCGTGTTGATGATGTTTGTGGCTCCGGGGGAATCGAACGACGCTGCTACCTTACGCGCCTCAGCATACCCTGCTAGCGTTCGGTGTGAGTGCGTCGAATAGCCTGATGGCGAGCGTCGTGTCGCCATCGGCCAAAGCAACGTGTGCAGACATGGATCTCGCAACGAGACTGGTGGTGCGATCGCCAGTTGTAGCGGCGCGGGCCGATAGCGTGTCCCGTATAACACGCGCTTCGTCAACGCGACCGCTGTGTGCGGCCCAAACCCCGAGGAACCACAGCCGCCACTCGTTGAGGACGAAGATGTCTTCACGCATTTCATTCGCAACGGAATCCGCCAGGTCATGCACGTCGGCCCCGGCGAGGGCAGAGATGATGCTATAGTATTTCGGTGTGGTGCTGTAATTATCGGGTGGAGCATGGGCGCGGATGGCGCGCCAAGCTGAGAGAGCACAGCCCGGATAGGTACCGCCGGCACCAAGTGATCGAGCCGCTTGACCAACTTGAGTTGGGTCCTCCAAAACCTCAACCTCCCAATCGACCGCTTGTGGTCCTCCTTCAGCGCAACGAAGCATTAGCTCGAGCTTCGATACGGCGTAACCGGCTGTCTCGGGCGACGCAGAGCGGTACTGGGCCAGCAATTCCGTCGCTCGGCGCAGCTCTTCATCCCATATGGCAAACTCGATTAGGTGGTAGAGTGCTGGAGCTGACCCACTAGTGTTTTGGTAGACGCGACTAAACGCATCCTTCGCAAGCGAGTCTTGAGGTGAGTTGCGAGGTAGCAGATGCATGTAAACCTCGCCTAAGCCCGTCCACGCTTCCGTCCATTCCCAATCGATCGTGAGTGCTCGTTCGAAATGGTAGACTGCTGTGTCTGCCTTGGCCGTCAAGAAGGCCTCTATACCGAGGGCAAAGTGCAGATGCTTCGGTGTGAGGGTCTCAGCGTGCGCTAATGCGACTGCGATTAGATCTGTCGCGGTCTCGACTTCGTGGCTCCAACTCGCGGCTTGCGCTGCCTTCACCGCTGCAAGCGCAAACGCGGAATCCAAACGCACTGCCTCGCCGTAGTACTCGAACGCCTGAACAAACCGCCCAGCATGAAAATGCCGTTCCGCCTGCACGAAGGTCTGTACCGCCTCAGCGTTCCTTCCAGCTATCGCTGAAACATCCACCGTTTCTTCGGGCAGAAACCTCAACAGTAATTCACCTACGGCTTGCACTCCGAGAAGTCGAGCCGCGTTGCGCGGGCCGATTGTGTCGGCGCGTGCAACTACCGAGTCGCTCAGAACGTCATAAAGAGTCAGGTAGGTGCGCCAATTGTCGCCTTCCAACCAGGTGCGGCCGGACAGGTAGAAGCCCGCACCTACACTCCGCGCGATGGCCCTTCTGCGCTGGGCCGACAGCTGCGCCAGTTCAGACGAATCATCCACACGATCGAGTGCGTTGATCCATTTGAGTGAGCTGCGGCCGTCGAGTGCATTCCAGATCAGGTAGGCGTTGTCTTCTCCGAGGCCAGCGTCAGCCGGCCCGACTTCACCCGACACCTCGAGTGGATAGACGATCACCCAGTCGGGGTCTGGGGCAACCGCGCTCCCAGTTGCCAACCACCAAACGAGCAGAACCGCAGCCAGCACCGCCGTCGCGGCGGCCGCAATCGACCGGCGGCGCCGCTCGACTTCCGCTCGAACCAGCCGGGCTCCTGAGGAAACACCCTCATTCAAAGCGTGACCGAACGCGGAAGCCGTCTGGTACCGGTCAGCGGGCACTTTTTCCAGAGCCTTCTCAATGACCATCACGACACCACTCGGCACGTTGGGGCGGACTACCTCGAGTGGCGGCACCTGTTCGTTGGCGTGTCGCGCCAGCACCGCGACCGGTGTCGGACCTGTGAACGGAGGCTCACCAGCGAGCATTTCATAGACAACCAGCCCGAGGGAATACACATCGCTTCGCTGGTCTATGTCTGACGCCGCGAGCGCCTGTTCGGGACTCATGTAAGTGGGAGTTCCGACAGCCATTCCAGAACCGGTGAGTTCCTCTCCTCCTGCCTCGGTTAACGCTCGCGCGACCCCGAAGTCCGCCACCAGGGCGTGGCCATCCGTAAGCAGGATGTTCTCCGGTTTTATGTCGCGGTGCACGACGTTGTGGCTGTGGGCATATGCAACAGCGTCGGAGACTTGTTGAGCGATACTCAACGCCTCAGCCAATTCGAGTTGTGTCTCCCTCCGAAGCTTCTCACGCAGAGTCTCGCCTTCCACATACGGCATCGAGTAGTAAAGCAGCCCATCTGCTTCACCCGAGTCGAATAGTGGCAGTATGTGCGGATGTTGAAGCGAGGCTCCGATCTCGATCTCGCGCAGAAAGCGTTCGCCACCAACCGATACGGCCAATTCAGGGCGCAGTACCTTGAGAGCCACCTGCCTATGGTGTTTGAGGTCTTGCGCGAGGAAGACGTACGACATCCCGCCGCGGCCGATTTCGCGGACGACCGAGTACTTGCCACTGAGGGCAGTCCCGAGACGCTCACTGAGGCTGTTCAATGCATGATCCGTAAAAGAACGGTGGGATAATGTGCACAGAGGAGCAGAGCCGCGCCAGGATTGAGCGTTCGTCGCCCTTAGCCCAACACGCGGAGTTACATAGATGACTCAGCGTGGAGCGCGCTGGAGATATGTGCTATTTCCGTTCGTTCCTGATGTGGCCCGGCAGCCGCCCGCCTCAACGATCGCTGCGGCAGCTATGTGCCGGGCGCCTTTCGGAAGTGCATTGCCGAGCCGGGCATCAGTTGCATTCAAGTGCGTCTGTCAATGCAGAGCGCGAAGATCACGCTCCGTTATACGGCCCCCCTGGAGGGTTACCAGGGTCTGCATTCAGTCCCCGATCCCTGTGCTTACCCCTCAGGCTGTCGATCTTATCCCTGAGTTTCTTACCTGCCTCGTCTTCCTCTCCACCCGGCTTGAAACTTGGATCGCGGTC
>JBDHHK010000031.1:0-32770 GCA_039589395.1 Gemmatimonadota bacterium | reverse complement strand
TCATCACGCCGTTCCAAATGCAACTGGACCGTTTCGGCGCGTTCTGCGATCCTCGCCAAACAGACTTCCCAACCCGTTTTGCGGACCGCATTGTCGTGTTTGAGACTTTCTACGTATAACTTTCGCATTGTGCGCAGCAGATGCTCGAGTTCATCTTTCGACGCGACCGGGATCTCTGTTGAATATCCCAGTTTACCGTTCTCGAGGTATCTAGCCACTACCAGCGTACCACCGGTCAACTCCTCCTCGAGCTCTCGGGCGGCAACTTCGTAGTCGACGCTGCCATCCTCATAGAACGGCGGCGAGTACCAGTTACGTCGGAAGGAAACACGTAACTTGCTCGCGCCAGTCGCATCCGGGATCTCGGCGAAAAGGTCGCCGGCTCTATCGCGTTGGAGCTGTCGGCGCTTTCCAGCGGGTTTCTTGGGGCGGCTATTCGATGGCATATCTGCTTGGTAAACAGGTCATAGATATACTGATACTAAAATACCATATTACACGTGGTTGTACAGGGCTCCGCGGTCCCTAATGCTGGTAGGTATCAGGGAGTCCCTAGCCAACATCAACATCACCGTGCAGTTTTCCTAACTTCGCCACGATCGCCGTAACCCACCGCCACAGTGAGGTCGGCATGAGCATGTCTCGATTTGTAGGCATCTTAGGGCTTCTTCTTCTGGCCGCAGTGCAGCTTACCGATGCTCAAGCATCAACACCGGATCCGGAAACCCCCCGCGTTTTGGATGCTCACGACACAGTGTTCTTGGAGGAAATGACCTGGCTCGAGGTGCGCGACGCTCTTAGAGCAGGGAAGACCACGGCAATCATACCGACAGGCGGAATCGAGCAAAACGGCCCATACCTCGCACTCGGCAAGCACAACTACATACTTCGGGCTACCACGGATCGGATTGCACGGATCTTGGGTGACGCACTGGTCGCGCCCATTGTCGCTTTTGTCCCAGAAGGGAATATCGACCCTCCCGGTGGTCACATGCTCTATCCTGGAACGATAAGCGTATCAGAGGAGACGTTCCGGGCTCTGCTGAAGGACATAGCCCGGAGCCTGCGCGCTCACGGGTTCTCGAACATCGTCTTGATAGGCGATAGCGGTGGCAACCAGGACGGAATGCGAGCGGTTGCAGATCAGCTTTCCGCTGCGTGGGCCGATGAACCAACGTCAATTCACTTCATACCGGAATACTACGACAACCCGTTGTGGAACCAATGGTTGGAACTTCACGGAGTTCAACAGGTGGACGAGGGCTTGCACGACGACGTCCGCCATTCGGCTATCATGATGACGGTTGATCCAACGACCGTCCGCATGGAACAGCGAATAGCCCAGGGACTCTTTTCCATCAACGGTGTTGCGCTGGCGCCTTCGGATATCACCATCGAGCTCGGGAACGAGCTTGTGGAATACCAGGCTACCATCACTGCAAATGCGATACGGATGGCGATAGGAGGTTAGAGGCGCCTACCCTTCGAGTTGTGGCTTGATCTGTGACTCGTAGCAGTCGGGGCAGATTCCATGCGAAAACTCCGCATCCGTCCGCTGAGCGACGTAGGACTCGATCTGTTGCCAGTCATCATTCTTTCCGCGGATCTTCTTGCAGTACGAACAGATCGGTAGCAGGCCCTCGAGATTTCTCACGTCCGCCTGCAGGCCGAGTATACGTTCGGCCACTCGGAGACGTGCCTCTAGCTCCGCAGGGCTTACCGGCTTGTTCGCGAAATCGTCTGCTCCCGCGTTGATCCCATCCACGAAATCCTGTTTGCCGATTCGCCCGGTCAGCATGATGATGTAGGTGTATTTTTCTCGGTCCGCCTCGCGTACATGTCGGCACAGTTCCAGGCCGTTCATGACAGGCATTTCCCAGTCCACTATCAGGACCCCGAACTCCAACGTGTTAAACAGGCTCCATGCCTCTTTGCCGTTCACAGCTTCGAGCACGTCATGGCCCAGCTTCTGGAGTACCGCGCAAACGACAGTGCGAGCTACGGCGTCGTCATCCACAACCAAGATATTCATGGCCTATCGATACAACCAAATATTCGATCCGGCAACACCGGGCACCATAAGGTGAAGCAGGTAAACATCTTAGGTGCCATACATGCCCGGGATGGTTGCTGGCACCTCCAGCGGGAATATGCAATATTAGGAATGTCCTTTCGAATCACGGTCTTACCCCGGCTACCGCAGAACATGGAGGTCTGTTGGTGATCAGCACCTCGCTCGAAGGCGCAACACGGGCGGTTGGGAGCCGTCGACGTCTGGCCTTCTTGATCGTAGGCATGGCGGTCGTTGGCTTCACTGTCGTGCTTGTGGCCTTCTTCGTCCTATACGGTGCCGCCTATGAAGGCCAGCGCGCTAGGCTCATTGAGACTGTTCGTAGTCGAGCTCGGTTGATCGAGTCGGTAGCCGATTTCGATCGCCGATTCAGTATCGACTACCCTGGCGGGCCTACCGAGGCGACTCTCGCGCAGATCACCGCTGCCCACGAGCAGTTCGAGGGATTTGGTGGAACGAGCGAATTCACCCTGGCCATGCAGCAGGGTGATTCGATGGTCTTTCTCTTGATCCACGGGCAGTCCGCTCAGTCAGATCCTCCGCCGATTCCTATCGAGTCTGACCTTGCCGAGCCGATGCGTCGAGCCTTGCGCGGCGAGTCTGGAACGGTTGTGGGTCTCGACTACCGCGGTGATTTGGTGCTTGCAGCATACGAACCGGCGGCGGGTTTGGGATTCGGCGTTGTAGCGAAAGTGGAAATAGCGGAGATCCGCGCCCCGTTCATTCGCGCAGGCATCTGGGCGCTGATCGCAGGAGTGGTGCTGATCGGAATCGGCGCATTGCTGTTTCGTGCCATAATGGAGCCGTTGATAGGGGAAGTATGGGCCAGTGAACACAGGTTTAGATCCCTTTTTGAACGGTCAGTCGACGCGATCGCAATAGTCGACGCCGAAGGTGTGCTCAAAGACGCGAATGATGCCTTGTATGGCCTCCTAGGCCATGCGCGCAAGGATCTGCTTGGCAAGAAAGTGGAATCCCTCTACTCCGATCCCGAACGCAGGAGGAGTTTCGTCGACGCGATCGACGCAACCGGTTCCGTCAGAGACTTCGAAGCGCAACTCCGACGCGAGGACAGTAGCGAGATCGATTGCCTGCTTACCGCTGCGACGCGGATTGGACCAAAAGGAGACTATCTAGGCCATGTGACAATCATCCGTGACGTCACAGAAAAGAAACGAGCGGAAGCGCTGCTCAGGTTCCAAGCCACAATGCTCTCGAGCATGGCAGATGCGGTGATTACCTCGGAACCCGATTTCTCCATACGAGGTTGGAATCTCGGGGCCGAGAGAATGTACGGCTGGCAGGCGGACGATGTGTTGGGCAAGACGATGCCAGACGTCGTCGACATCGAGTATCCGCACAACACCAGAGAAGGAGTTTTGGAGGAGTTCCAGAAACACGGCTACTGGAGCGGAGAAGTAGTGCACACCAACCGCGACGGGCGCCGCATGCGTGTCTTGTCCGTGGTGACACAAGTCAAGGACGATGCGGGTGAGCCCGTCGGGGCCGTTGCGGTAAATCGTGACATCACTCAGAGAGTCCAAACAGAGGAGGAACTGAGGGCAGAACGTAATCGTGCGCAGCTATACCTCGACATAGCGAGTGTAATGCTGCTCAAAGGGCTGGAGATACTCGGCTACGATACGCAAGAAGAGGTTCTGGGCACGGACTGGTTTGAGACCTGCATACCGGAGGAGGAAGTAGCGCGGGTAAAGGATGTCTTTTACCAGGTGCTGTCAGGCGACGTCGAACCGGTTGAGTATCACCGCAATCCCGTGTTGACGAAGTCTGGAGAGCAGCGGATCATTGCCTTCCACAACGCTTTGCTGTTCGACGATGCCCGCAATCCGACTGGAGTGTTGAGTTCGGGAGAGGACATAACCGAACGTCAAAGGGTCGAAGAGGCGATGCGGGCGTCGGAAGCGGAGTACCGCGAGCTCTTCGAAAACGCACCGTACGGTATCTACAGGTCCACTACTGACGGCAGATTTTCGGCCGTGAACCCAGCGCTGGTTCGCATGCTGCGCTACGATTCCGCAGATGAACTTCTCCAGATCGATATCGCGAGAGATCTCTACGTAGAGGCGGCTGAACGTGAGCAGTTTGTCCGGCAGCAACGAGACAGGAATACTGGCTTCGACGAGGAAGCACTCTGGTGCCGAAAGGATGGAAAACACATAACGGTTGCTCTAAAAGGGCGATCGATAGTCAGCGACGACGGCACTATCGTTGGCTTCGAGGCAATGGCGGAGGATGTGACAGACCAGAGGCAGTTGGAGAGTCAACTGCGGCAAGCGCAGAAGATGGAAGCGATTGGCCAACTGACGGGTGGCATAGCTCACGACTTCAATAATGAACTTCTGGTTATTCTGCTCAATACCCAAATGCTTGCAGAGGGCATCGAACGAGGGGAAACTCTTCGGGTAGACGAACTCAGTGACATCAAAGAGGCAGCGCAGCGAGCGTCGGAGATCACGCAGCAGTTGGTCGGCTTCAGCCGCCGCGCGGCGCTGAAACGCGTTCCCACCGACCTGGCCAGTCGCGCCAAGAAACTCTCCGCAATGTTGTCCCGTATACTCCCGGCGAACATTCAAGTGAAAACCGATGCCGATGAGTCGGTGGCCTCGGTGATCGTGGATCCAAGTTCCGTCGAGCAAATGCTCTTGAACCTGGCTACCAACGCCCAGCATGCGATGCCGGATGGTGGTGAGTTGGTGGTGCGAGTATGGGAAGAAGATCTCGACGATGCTTACTGTAGCAAATACCCGCCCACCACACCCGGGCGTTACGTCCTGCTCTCGGTTACCGACACGGGAACTGGAATGGAAGAAGAAGTCAGAGGAAAGATCTTCGAGCCATTCTTCACGACGAGGCCCGTGGGAGAAGGTACAGGTTTGGGAATGGCGATGGTGTACGGGCTAACCAAGCAGCAACAGGGGTTCGTGCACGTCGATAGCAAGCTTGGACATGGCACGAGTATCAGGCTTGCATTCCCCATAGTCGAGGAAACGGCAGCCTCAACGGGAGAACACCCAGTTGCTACGTCGGCGGTTACCGGAGGCAAGGAAGCGATTCTGTTCGTCGATGACGAGCAGGCCTTGAGGCGGGTGGGACAACGCGTGCTGGAATCGCATGGTTACAGCGTCGTAACCGCGACAGACGGAGTGGATGCACTGGAGAAGCTTCAGTCAGACCACCACAAATTCGACCTCATTATCACCGATCTCATGATGCCCAACATGGGTGGTGCGGATTTCTGCTCTACGATGGAAGAAAAGGGTATGACTCACCCAGTCATACTCGCGAGCGGGCACTCGGATCGTGACGTCCAAGGACAGGTGGCCAGCAGACAGGATCTCTATTTCATCCGCAAGCCTTGGTCGGTTAGGGAAATGCTGTCCGCCGTCCGCAAGGCGCTCGACACTTAGTTCCAAGGGAGCAAATCGCTTCCTGTTTCTCCTGTTAGTGGCCGCCAGCCACTGCAGCCGCTTGTACGATGATGTCGAATCCGTCGAATCGGTAACGCCTAAGCCCATCACCTTCGGAGTATTCGCCACCGCCGTCGAAGATCGTGCGGAACGCATCGCCTACCCTGGGTATCACTTCGCTCGGCACCCAGGGGTCATTGTGCCCTGATAGAACGTAGTCGTACTCGCCCACCAACGCGGCTATTCTGTCGATGGATTCGACATAGACGTCCAGTTTAACATCGGGACCGAACGCATAGAGTGGTCCCGGGAAAAAGAGGTCACCCGTCCACAACATTCGGTTGGCCCGATCGAGTAGACATACAGATCCTGGAGAGTGGCCAGGCGTGTAAAAGACCTCGAGTTCTCGACCTCCGAGGTCGATCACGTCTCCATCGTGGAACAACTCGGTGGGTACGAGCGAAGGAATCGTCCAGGTATCGGGATCGAAACCCTCGGGCAGAGGTTTCCAGAGGTATTCGTCGGTCAGGTAGCGCTGCAACGACGCGTTATCGCGGCCCGCGTGGAGTACGGCCAGACCGGCCGAGTCTTCGAACGCCGCGATTCTATCGAACCTGTAGGCCTGCCCGATGTGGTCGTAGTGCTCATGAGTCAGGACAACGGATACAGGTAAGTCGGTCAGCTGGCCAGTTACCTCGGTTATGTCTCCTATTCCGGTTCCCGCGTCGATGAGCACCGCGCGCTCGGTGCCCTCCACGAGGTAACAGATCGCCTCTTCAAATTGATTGGGTTCGTAGATCGCATAGGTGCCGTCGCCGAGTTCATACACGTCAAACCAATCCTGGTACGTTCCGACCTTTTCCAACGAGGCATAGACCGGTCGTGGATGCACATTCCACCATTCAGGTGGCTGGACCACGTTCGACTCACGTTCAACTTCGCTGCAACCTGCGACGAGCATAACTGCGGGTACCATCGCTCCCAAAACGAATCTGAGTTTCATCGTACTTCCTCGAAGCTTTTCGTAGGTGAGAATCTCGGCCTGCTTCAGGTGTCGCTCAGCGTAGAAAGTGTAGCCGTAGTATTGTGTCTGCAAGGTGCCAGGTTCGAGTCGGCCACTCCTTCCGGTCATTGTCGAATGTCTGTAGTATCCGCCGGTAAGACCGACAGCATTTGAGTAGTGATGCGGCCCCAAATTATTTGGATCGTCCGTGCAACTGCTTTTGCAGCGGAGAATTCCATGAAGACCTTTGTGATACTGACGACTGTAGTACTCGTGCTTTCGACCGCGTTTACCCGGGACATGTGTGCTCAATCCACCGACGGAGCTTCTTTGGACGCAGCTACGTTTGCCGGTCTCAGGCTCCGCAACATAGGGCCGGCTGTCCAGTCCGGCCGCATCGCAGACATTGTCAAGGATCCTACGAACACGAGCACGTGGTACGTGGCTGTTGCGTCCGGAAACGTGTGGAAGACGGTGAACGCCGGTACCACCTGGGAACCGGTGTTTGAGACCTACGGCTCTTTTTCGACTGGATCGCTCGCGATCGATCCAAGTAACCCGAACGTGGTATGGCTTGGGACCGGAGAAAATGCCAGTCAACGTAGTGCGGGCTTTGGTGACGGGATCTACAAGAGTCTAGACGGCGGCAAAAGTTGGAACAACATGGGTCTCGCGGAGTCCGAGCACATCGCGAAGATCCTGATCGATCCGCGAAACACTGATATCGTTTATGCGGCGTCCCAGGGGCCGTTGTGGGCACCGGGTGGGGATCGTGGCTTGTACAAGACGACTGACGGTGGGCTCATATGGGACCTGGTGCTCGAGATCAGTGAAAACACTGGCGTCGCCGATTTGGCGTTCGACCCTCGAGATCCAGACGTAATCTATGCTGCTAGCTATCAGCGCCGCCGTCATGTCGGGGTCCTGGTGGCCGGTGGACCCGAGTCGAACATCTATAAGACGACGGACGGCGGTGAGACGTGGAAGCAACTGAAGCGCGGACTACCGACCGCGGATCGTGGCAGAATCGCAATCGCCGTCTCTCCACAGCAGCCGGACGTGGTATACGCGCTGGTCGCCGCGGAAGGCGACGAGAGCGGCTTCTTCCGCTCGTCCGATCGTGGCGAGAGCTGGACACGGAAAAGCGATTACATCGTCGTCGACCCGCAGTACTACGGCGAGATCTACCCAGATCCTCATCGATTCGACCGCGTATACGCGGTGGATATGACATTTCATGTCACGCATGATGGCGGCCGCACGTTCGAGCCCCTCCGATATCGGAACGTCCACGTCGACCATCATGCGCTCGTGTTCGATCCAGACGATCCAGACTATCTGATGCTCGGCAACGACGGCGGCATCTATGAGAGTTGGGACGGTGGTGACAAATGGAAGTTCGTAGCCAACCTCCCAATCACGCAGTTCTACCGTGTTGGAATTGGTAACGAGAGTCCGTTCTACACAGTTTGTGGTGGAACGCAGGACAACGCGACGCTATGTGGTCCGTCTCGCACCAACAATGTTCACGGCATCAGAAACAGCGATTGGTTCGTGACCGTTGGCGGTGATGGGTTTCAGCCGCGAATCGATCCCGACGACCCCAACATCATCTACTCCATGTACCAATACGCCGGGATCGTGCGCTATGACAGGCGCAGCGGAGAGCGGCTCGACATCCAGCCACAACCCGAGCCTGGCGAACCTGCACTGCGGTGGCACTGGGATGCCCCGCTCATCATTAGTCCACACAAATCCTCACGCCTCTACTTCGCCGCGAATCGCCTCTTCAGGAGCGAAGATAGGGCCAACACATGGGAGCCGATTTCCTCCGACCTGAGTCGCGGCATCGACCGCAACCAGAGAGAGGTGATGGGACGAGTTTGGAGCGTGGACGCGGTGTGGAAGAATGTGTTCACCTCACCATATGGCACGATCGTAGCTCTCGACGAGTCGCCGCTGGCAGAGGGACTGCTCTTTGTCGGAACTGACGACGGACTGGTCCAGGTGACCGAGGACGGCGGGGCGAATTG
This sequence comes from Gemmatimonadota bacterium, assembly GCA_039589395.1. Classification (GTDB taxonomy): domain Bacteria; phylum Gemmatimonadota; class Gemmatimonadetes; order Gemmatimonadales; family GWC2-71-9; genus JBDGYW01. The sequence goes on along the minus strand of JBDHHK010000031.1, from coordinate 24,235 downwards.
GAGCGCCACTGGCCAGTTCCCAGACGTGCCTGACCTAACATACGTGGCTGATGTCGTCGCGTCGCAGCACGATCCAAACATCGTGTTTGCCGTGTTCAACAATCACAAAGAAGGTGATTTCACACCTTACGTGATGAAAAGTGTGGATCGTGGCCGAAGTTGGATGTCGATTCGCGGTGATCTACCGGATCGACAGCCTGCTTGGACGATCGTGCAGGATCATGTGGATCCCGATCTGCTGTTCGTCGGCACGGAGTTCGCGTTGTTCTTCACGCTAGATGGAGGAAGTCACTGGATAGAGCTCACCGGTGGTGTGCCGACGGTCGCTATCCGTGATCTCGAGATACAACGGCGAGAGAACGATCTCGTGTGTGCTACTTTCGGGCGTGGCTTCCTGATCTTCGACGACTATTCCCCGCTTCGTTTTGTGGGCGACGGAGCCCTGAGTGACGCCGCACTGTTCCCCGTGAAGGATGCACTTCAATACGTTGAGGCATCGCCAATGGGCGGATCACAAGGAGACGCTTTCTTCTCGGCGCCCAACCCGCCTTATGGCGCAACGTTTACGTATTACTTGCGCGACCGCCTGGCCACCCTCCAACAGGAGCGACGCACGGAAGAACGCCGTCGAGTCGAAGCGGGTGAGCGAATACGGTATCCGAGCTGGGACGAACTTAGACAGGAAGATAGAGAAGTCGATCCGGCGATTGTCCTGACCGTCAGCGATGCTGAGGGCAATGTGGTTCGCCGCATTAACGGGCCAGTCGACTCTGGCTTTCACCGTGTTGCTTGGGACCTTCGTTTCCCAGCCACGACTCCTTCGCAACCTGGGCGCAGTGCATCAGGACCGATGGTGCTACCGGGGCGCTATACGGTGAGTCTTGCGAAACGTGTCAACGGAACGGTAACGCATTTGGGAGGAGCTCGAGCCTTCGAAGTCGTTCCGCTCAACAATGCAACGCTTCCGGCTGCAAATCGCGCGGCGGTGCTGGATTTCCAGCGTAGCCTGGGAGAGCTACAGCGCGCTGTTCTAGGTGCGAACGCGGTCCTGGACGAGACGTTGTCTCAGCTGCGGGTCGCTAGACAAGGGCTATTTGACACGCCGGAAACAAACGAGGCGCTTTTTGAGCAGGTGCGCTCGTTGGAAGTACGTCTTTTCGACGCGCAGATGCAGTTGACCGGTGACCGGACAATATCCAGCAGGGAGGAGTTCACACCGCCATCGATACTGGATCGCGTGCAGCGAGTTGTGCGCGCGCAATTTGGATCGACCGCTGAAGTCACCACTAGCCATCGGCGTAACTACGAAATCGCCGCTGCGGAGTTTGGCCCCTGGCTGGAAAATCTACGTCGCCTCATTGAGGTAGAACTCGAGGACTTCCGGGGGAGGCTCGAAGATGCGGGTGTGCCGTGGACGCGGGGGCAGGGGTTGCCGCGGTGGAGAAGAATGGAGTGACGAATCTCGAATGACGAATATTGAATTTCCAATATCGAAGTGTCTTTCACCGAAACACTTCGATATTGGTCATTCCTTGTTGGATATTGGATATTCACCCCCGGGTAAACACGATCACTTCGCCGGATACCTTCTTCGTATCAGACTCGATCATGGCGGTCCCGGTGAGGATGAAGTTGGAGTCGGTAGACTCCTGCCCCAGAATTACGGCGTCTCCTCCCAGCTTGGCGGCCTCGGCTAGCAATTTCTGACGCAGGTCGTCGAAACTATCGAAAACCGATTCCCCTTTGGCCTCGATGACCGCAATGACCGTGTACGATTGTTCAGGCTTCTCGATCAGCACGGCGACGGAATCGGGTGACCGCGCTGGGCGCGCTGCGTGATCGAGGCGCTCCACGCTGGCGCTAACACATCCGGCAGCAAACAGACAGACGGTGAAATGGAGCAGCGGTTTCACGGTAACCTCCAGGCGGTGTGGCAGTACAGATCTCCTCACGTCATTAACGTTTTTAAGCCGTGGATTCTGACGCGACCTCACTCCTCCCTCAACACTGCCAGCGGATCGACCCGACTTGCCCTTCTCGCGGGTACTACGCAGGCAACTCCAGCCACCAAGAAGAGCACGACAGGTACAACGGTGAAAGTCAATGGGTCTGCGCTGCTGATCTCGAATACGAGATTTGACATCACCCGACTCAGTACCAATGCGCCAGCGATCCCAATCGCGATGCCTGCAACCGTAACGATCAGTCCCTGGCGAACGAAAAGCCGGAGCACACCCGATTCCTGCGCCCCCAACGCCATCCTTATCCCAATCTCCCGAGACCGGTTTGTGACTGTGTAAGACAGAACTCCATATACGCCCAGTACGGCCAGCAGTGAGCCAACCAACGCAAACGCCGTCATAAGGCTGGCCGAGAAACGCTGCTTGGCGGTTGATTCGGAGACAAGAGAAGACATGGTCCGCACGTTGGCTATCGGTTGATTGCTATCGAGTTCGTGGACGTTGGCGCGAATCAACGGTACGAGGGCCGTGGGGTCGAGTTCGCTCTTAACAACCACCGTCATTGCACGAAATGGGAGTTGGGCGTGCGGCGAGTAGATTTGCGGCCGGTCGTCCTCGTATACCTGGACTATCCGCGCATGGCGAACAACTCCCACGACTGTCCAATCCTCGCCCAGGTGGGAAAGCCGCCTACCCACCGCCGCTCCATCAGGCCAGTAACGCGCCAACTTTTCGTCAATGATCACCACGAACGGAGCAGCATCCCGCTCGTCATCGTCTGCGGTGAAAAAGCGGCCTGCCAGCAACTCGATACCCATTGTCGTGAAATAATTGGGCAGGACGGCCATGTAGTCTGTCATGATCGCGTCTTCAGCTTCCGGTAAGACGTCGGGTCGGCAGTCGCTTTGGTTACGGTTTACGTATCCGAGCGGAAGGGTGGCGGTCGCGGCCGCTCTATCGATTCCGGGAGCCTCCGATAGGCGGCTGACGAGCTCATCGAAGAAGGCCGCTCGCGAAAATCCGTCGGGGTACCTTGCAGCAGGCAGAGAAATGTCTGCGGCGAGCACATGATTCGGTGCGAAGCCGGGATTCGCTGCCGTCATGATCGCGAGGCTTCTGACCAGCAGCCCAGCTCCAGTAAGGAGCACGAGCGACAACGCGATTTCAGCGACCACGATCAGGTTCCGCGCACGCATAGATCCACCGTGACCGGAACCGCTGCGCGTTCTTTCACCGAAACTCTCTGAAAGCCTGAGCTTTGAATTGTGGAATGCGGGAGCCAAGCCACACAGGACAGCCACAACGAACGTGACGACTCCAGTGAAGGCGAAAATCCGTCCGTCAACCCTAACCTCTTCCCCTCTGGGCAGTCCCACAGGTGCAAATGAAACGAGGGTGTCCATTCCAAGCATCGCCACCAAGAAACCCAGAACCCCACCCAACACTGCGAACTGGCCGCCTTCAACTAATGCCAGCCAGGCTATCCTGCCACGTGTGGCTCCCAGCGCCGTACGAACCGCGATCTCCCTGGCCCGTAGCTGCGATCTTGCCAACATCAGAGTCGCTATGTTGGCGGCTGCGATGAGAAGCAGGAGTCCGACGGCAGCCAGCAGTAGTAGCAGCGTAGGCCTCACATTGTTCACCAAGTCTTCTTGCACTGGAATCGCAAAAAACGTGAACCCGTTGTCTCCAAACCACTGACCGTCTTGCTGCTCACCGAGTGCCGCGAGTTCAGCGGCGGCCTGATCGAACGTCACTCCATCCTTGATTCTAGAGAGCACGGCATACCTGTGCTGCCCCCTCTGTGCGGCCGCGAGATCTGTCTGATCCGGGAGCCAGATTTCGGCCCCGCTCGGTTGGCTGAGGCTATGGTGCACCAAGAAACGAAAGTCTCGAGGCAACACTCCAACTACTGTGTAGGGGTTCCCGTCCAGTGTAACTGAACTTCCGAGAACCTCGGGGTCGGCACCAAAACGACGTTGCCAGAAACCGTCAGTGAGAACCACAATGTTCTCCGCCCCTTCAACATCTTCACCCGCTAAGAACCCTCTGCCGAGCGCAGATCGAACACCCAGCAGGTCGAATACGTTCGCTGAGGCGAATGCCGTTTCGACCTCTTCTGGTTCCTCGATACCGGTGAGTTGCAGGGTGCCCGTTCTCAACGCCGCGAAACCGTCGAAGAGTGTGGCCTGGTTGCGCAGGTCGTCGATTTGAGGTCCTGCAACTGATGCACGAGGGAAACCAATCCACTAGAGACGGTCCCAAACGTACACTAGTTGATCGGGAGTTCTGTATGGCAATGGGCGAAGCAAAACGCCATCAACGACACTGAAGATTGCACTGCTGGCACCTATTCCGAGTGCGAGCGTTAGGACTGCCACCATTGAGAATCCTGGTGATCGCCTGAGCAGTCGGGAGGCGTAGGCCACGTCCTTCGCCCAGGAACTCAAAGGTGTGTTCCAGGTGGACGACGAGCCCCCTCGTTCGGATCTGCGCAGGCGCCTTGCCTCCAAGCGCAGTCTCATCCAGTGACACGAGGTTATCTCCCGCCGGAGAGCTCGTCGAGCGACGTAGTATCCGCGGGTTTCAACGTCTAGTCGATAGGCCTCGGTAATCTCTTCCAAGATCGCGTCACGCCAATTACGTGGTAGGAGAATTCGCAGCAGAAACGAAGCAACGCGCGGCAGCTTGTTCATGCGTGCCTCACGTCGGGTGCCTTGTCCATGCCTTCCCACATTTTCTCCATGCGCCGGCGAGTCTCCTGTAGGATGGCGATACCCTTCTCGGTGACACTGAAATAACGTTTTGCTTTGCCACCCCGCACGGGAGTCGGGTCGGAGAGATCGGAAGAGACACACCCTTTGCTCTGAAGCCTCATCAGAGTCACATAGATGGATGAAACGGTGAGTGTTCGACCGCCTCGTGCGGCTACTTCCTGTCGTATTGTTGCCGCAGTGGCATCATCTCCCACTCGCCACGCCGCCAGGAGTATCAGCTGTTCGGCCTCGCCTAGGTGGACACCTTTTGTCATCACGGCTCCGGGAGCGATTATAGTGACAAATTAAATAATATCGAGAAGATGCCACGAGGGGAAGGGAGCCGTAGCCTCTAGCGCGCCGCAGTCTGCTGCTGCATGTTATATGACAGTGACACTTGGTGAGTCTGCGTCGCGCCAGATTCCGAGGACGTGGCGTCAGAGAGCGTAGCGAAAGGAGACGACTGATGTCTTCAGCTGACGCATCTTCTGGAAACGGTCCGTCGATCAGGCAACCATCCGAAGAGGACTGGGACGCATACGGGCTGACGCATCTGGGAAAGGTTCGCAAGACCAACCAAGATCACTTCATGATCTGTTCCCTCCGCAAGCACATGGATGTGCATTACACGAGCCTTCCCAACGTCGATCAGATTCCGTTGGAGGGGGAACGTCTGGCGTCCCTTGCGATGGTGGCCGACGGCGTTGGTTCCGGGGCGGGCGGGGGAGAGGCAAGTCGTGTTGCACTGGAGGAAATGGCTCAGTATGTAGCCCAAACGATGCGCTGTTACTACACCGCAGACGCTACGGACGAGCAGGCCTTTTTCGACGCCTTGGAGGAGGCGGCGATGCAAGGCCATGCTAGCGTTGTCGAAATGGCTGAGGCCGATCCCGAGCGGCGACGCATGGCCACTACGCTCACCGTTTGGATTGGCGCATGGCCGCACGCGTACCTCTTGCAGGTTGGCGATAGTCGTTTCTATCTCTTTGAAAACGACAAGCTCACTCAAATCTCCCGTGATCAAACCATGGCGCAGGAACTGGTCGATCAAGGAGTCCTAACTCAGTCAGATGCCGAACACAGTCACTGGGCGCACGTCTTGTCGAGCGCTATCGGCGGGACACAAGCGGCTCCCGTAATTACCCGTCTCGATCAGGACTGGACCAGTGTCGGAATGCTGTGCAGTGACGGGCTTACCAAGCACGTGACTGACGAGCAGATCGAAGAACGACTCCGCTCGATGACCTCGGCAAGACAGGTGTGCAAGGGCCTGCTCCAGGATGCTCTCGACGATGGCGGCACAGACAACATTACGATCGTGGTCGGGCGGGTAAAACATCAAGAGTGATCCGAGTTTGGGCGGTCGGGCTTATCTCACAATCGTATACGTGTATTTCACCAAGAGTGCTCGATTCTGAGACAGTGGCAATCTCGGAACACCAACTCCGTCCCGCATCGTGTTCATTCCCTCGTCGTATACCAGCCAAAAGTCTGAGCCTTCGCGGAAGTGATAGCGGAGCCTCGCGTTTACACTGGCCACTTCATCTGTCGAGTTGTATTGCAGGAATGCGCTAAGCGACAGGTGTGTGTCCATAGCAACGTCGACTCTCACCCTAGCCAGGTGCGCTAGGAGTTCCTCCTCTCTGTCCGGGAATCGGATCAGATTCAGCTGGTACGCTGCGCTAAACTCGAAGTGGCTCGACAAGTTCCACGCGGGTGCGGCCTGCAGCGCGGCATTCCATCCGTCGTAGAAGGCGCCGCCGGACACGGTGAACGTGGGCCGGAACGTTCCCGAGCGAGACGCCTCAAAGTGAACGAGCCCACCATGGAACCAGTAGTCACCGACGGGCACCTCAATCTCGTCGGAGAGGTCGAACGCTTCACGAACGCTCTCGTAGCTGTTCAACGCCGAGATGTCCAAGCGCGCGTTGTTCTTGAACTCGAAATGGAGTGCAGGCTCAACCAATCCGGACTCCACCGTTCTATCACCGTTCCGAACATATGTTTGAGCGCTAGCACCAATGGTCACGCTGCGAAACGGTGAGTTCTCGCCCAAGATCCACGCGTACTGCAGCAAACTCTGCCCAAATGTGAAATCACTGCGCATCTGGAATCCGAGCTTTGGAACGTAGTCGGCGCCCGACCGTATGTAGTCGGCAGCGTAGCTGAGACCGCTCTGCCTGCGGCGTTCCCACCGCGCGATCAGTCGACTGCGATCGAGGGGATCGATGCCGGGATCTTCATCTGTGTCAAATGTCGACGCCCATTTCAACGTGACGTATTCGTCGCCGAACATCCGGATCGATCCGTCGACTCCAACGGCGGCGTTATACGCGCCGTTCTCGTACACTCTCGACGTGACGATTCCGCCTATAGTGGAGTTGGCGTTGAATACCCGCTTTCTCAACCTGAGAACTCCGAAGTTTTCAGAGAGTAAGCCATCGGCTCTGGCTGTCTGCATATTGAGCAGGCCTATATCGGTGCTGCCGACTCTGCCTATGAGCCGCGCCCCCCCGATAATCGGTACCGGTCTGCCTTCGTTCAAACCGATCCTGCGGCTGTGAAATAGACGGCTGAACCCTCCCGTTGCGAAATCGAACGTGGCAGAGCGTTCTTGGAAGAATTGACGTTTTTCCGGGAAGAACAACGAGAAGCGTGTGAGATTGACCTGTTGGTCGTCGACCTCCACTTGAGCAAAGTCAGTGTTCGCCGTCAGGTCGATCGTCAGGTTGTCGGTGATGTTGTATTTCAGGTCCATGCCGAGCTCTCTCGTGGCATCGTGTCCAAACTCGTACGCTGTGCCTGCCGTGTTTAGTTCGGCTTCTCTGCTCAGCCCACCGAGAACATAAGGCGTGAAATAAACTGGCGAGCGGCTATGGACGCCTTCCAACGACACTCGCGTGATCTTGGAAGGTTTTACGAAACTGAGAAATCCCCACTCGGGGGGAATGTCTGGAAAGACGTGGCGTTCATTCTTCTGGGCGATCATGCGATAGACGCTCAAGCCCATCTCTACGCTGCCATTATCGTCCTGGAAGCCAAGGCTCGAAAACGGAATTCGCATTTCCGCGAACCATCCGTCGTGATTCCTCACCACGGTGGCATCCCAGAATGTGTTCCAATCAGGATTCATGGGCATGCCAGCGGTCATTTCCGCGTCGTTTGATATCGTTCGATCGGAACGCACGCCGGCGGGATTGATGGCAAACCACACCGCTGTTTCGTGATCGTTGTAGCTGTCGAGCACGATCCCAAATACGTCATCACCGCTGTAGCGATCTCTGTACAGAGTCTTGACGGCCACCACGTCGGGCGTAGAAGCGTAGAGCCGGCCCCCTACGTATAGGTATTCGTCGTCGTATGCTACCCTGATCTCTGTGCGCTCGGTTGGCTCTGCGCCGTATGTCGGCTGATATACCGTGAGTGGCAGGGAAGGAACGGCATCCCACGCGGGCTCATCCACATTTCCGTCGAAGACGATCGGTTCGGAAAGGCGTGTGAGCGGCATCGGCTCGTCCGACTGTGCAGCCAGACCTGTCGAACTACAAAGGATCAAGAATCCTACAATGGGGAACGTTGCTGCTCGTTCCCCATAATTAACGTGCTTCATTCACACTCCAGCTAAGGAGATCGACACGGGAATTCTGCCGACCCGAGTCGTCTCGCTGATCTTCGGAAACCAACCATGAAAGCTAATACAGCAGGCCCGCCACAATGCGCGCGCGTTCACCCGTGCCCAATACGTGTCACTCGGCGGCCATTTCCTACTGCCGGCGTACTGACACAATCACAACCGGTTCCACCGGCTGTGATCCTCGAACCGGCACCAGAGCGATTCGGTCGACTACGTCCATTCCTTCAATGACTCTCGCAAACACAGCGTAGCCAAAATCGCGGACGCCATGGTCCAGAATGGTGTTGTCCACGAGGTTGATGAAGAACTGCGACGTCGCCGAGTTTACCTCAGGGGTGCGAGCCATTGAGAGTGTCCCACGTTCGTTCAGCAGGCCGTTGTCAGCTTCGTTGGTGATGGGCGCCCTGGTCTCCTTGCGCTGCATTTCCGCTGTAAACCCACCGCCTTGGAGCACGAACCCGGGAGCGACTCGATGGATTATCGTACCGTCGTAGAAGCACGACTCGATATATTCGATGAAGTTGGCGACCGTTATCGGTGCCTCGTCAGGATACAACTCCATCGCGATGTCGCCCATGTTGGTCGCAATGACGACGTTGTTCGTCGTGCCACCACTGCAGTCCGTAGCTGCCACCTCTGCCGTTTCTGCGGCTTCGGCGGCGTCTGCTTCCTGAGTCTCGTCTCCAGCACATGCGGCGGTCAATGCGAGTGTTACCATGGCTAATGCACTATTCCAGCTCTTCATTCGTTGGATCTCCGGTGAACGAGTTCAAGTTGTGCATTCTCGACACTCCTCGTGAATCCGTCAAGAGCTGCAGAGCAGCGGTGTGAAGGTACGGATCCCACCCGCCGGTTGCGGAGTAGTGAACCGACTGCATCTTTGTCACCCGTTGCGTGTCGGCGTACGCGTGTGCAACGTAGGCTCGTTTATCGTTTCCCAATGCTGAAAGAGGACGAATGGAGCCCAATTGGACATCTGTGATTCCGCCACTCCTCGCAGTTATCTTAGCATTTTTGACTCGCGAAGCCGTGGTCAGCCTGATAGTAGCTTGCGTAGTGGGTGTTGTGCTGCTCGGACACGGTATTCAAGGCTTTCCGGATCTGCTCACGCGCGCTCTGGGTAACGAAGATTTCATCTGGGTATGCTCGATCGAGGTGGCGATCGGCGTGTTAGTCGCATTCCTTCAAGGTTCGGGTGCGATCGCCCTCTTCAGGAAGAGAGTTTCACGTAGGGTTACCAACCAGAGGCAGGTTGGATTCCTTGGCTGGTTGCTCGGACTCTCGATCTTCTTCAGTGACTATTTCAGTCCTCTGTTCGTGGGCCCCGTGATGCGTGACATGACCGATCGGTTTCGCATCTCCCGGGAAAAGCTCGCGTATATATGTGATTCGACCTCCGCATCGGTCATCACGCTGGTTCCCATTTCGTCGTGGGCAGTGTATTTGGGCGGCTTGGCGATCACGGCTACCAGCTTGGAGGGCAGGGAAGCGGCACTGTCGCTGTTCATCCGCGCCGTGCCGTTCAACCTTTACTGCATTCTGACGGTGATTATGGTGCTGCTGATCGTCCTGAAGGTTCTTCCTGACTTCGGACCGATGCGCACCGCCGAAGATCGGACGAATAGCACGGGTAAGGTTTTGCGCGACGGAGCCGTCCCGATGATGGGAAGAGAGTTGACGGAACTCGAAGCCACAACGTCGCCACGCTCCAACATCGTGCTGAACTTCCTGCTGCCGGTCACGATCATCGTGGTCGTCAACATCACGACATTTATAGTCACCGGTTCGGCAAATGTGCTCGGAAGTTTCTTGCTAGCCTGTGCGGTACTCGGTGCGGTCATGTGGCTTCAGCGGATCGACTCGGTTCGTGGGCTGGCGCAGACTGCTATGGCCGGAATCAAAGGTGTGATGCCTGCGGTGGTGATCTTGGCGCTGGCATACTGCATAAATCACCTCAGCCAAGAGCTAGGCACCGCGCGCTACGTGGTGAGTGTGACCGAGTCCTGGATGGCGCCAGCGTTAGTTCCCACGGTGGCATTTGTCATCAGTGCGTTCATCAGTTTTGCGACAGGCACATCTTGGGGAACGTACGCCATCATGGTGCCGATAGCGCTTCCACTTGCAGTTCAGTTCAGTGGGGACGTAATGAGCACGCTCACCGCCGTCACGTTTGCGGCGGTTGCAGGAGGCGGAGTATTTGGAGACCACTGCTCGCCGTTGTCAGACACGACCGTGCTGTCGTCGCTGGGTAGCGCCTGTGACCACATCGATCACACGCGGACTCAACTTCCCTACGCATTGTCCGTCGCTGCCGTGGTAGTAGCCGCGTATCTGATTATCGGACAAGCAGTTACCTGATATCCTCGGAGGCCAAGAGTTTGGGATCAAGCCCCTTCGGCCTCCGGGTCAGGGTCGTTATCTCGGTGGAATACCTCGCGCGCCTTCTGGCGCAAACGATCTTTTGCGTCTTCGACATTGCTCAACGCTTCGTTCAACTCGTCGAGTTCCTTGGAGTGCAACGACAGGCCTTCGTTGATAAAGAGGGCGGCTGCCTCAGAACGGCTCTTGAACGCCCCTGTTTCTACCCAACGATCCAGCTTTTTCCTCGTGTCTTCATCGATACGCACCATCAAGACCTGGTCTCTCGTAGTCTTCCCCATCCGCCTCAAAGAGTCGGAAAGGCCACCTGACATACAAACGACCTTCAACGGTGAGCCGTCCGTTGGCTCACAGCAGTCGGCGTCGAAGTCGATGCCTTTGTCTTTGAGTTCTTCGCGAATGTGGTCCCAGATCCCAGAGAGGTTGAGTTCTGCCATTTGAGTCTCCCGATAGTGTAGCTGTAACTTCGCTGCATGTATCTTAGTCGATAATTACTAATTACGCAATACGTGGATACAGATCGAAACGACTTCAGGTATGGAGGAATCCAAAAACCCGCGGCGTAAATTGCCTTGCAGGCAAGATACTGGTCGTTAAGTGGTTGATTTACAAGGAGTTACGAGCTAGCATCTGGTCCGTCCTACCGCCGCACGAACCGCAAGCCTCTCACTCTTGCGTTGGATGCAACAAACCCGGTGACTTGGCCGCTGTTGTCTCGATCAAACCTGATTCCTCGGATGAACCATTGATTGGTTACGAAATAGTCGCGACGCAAAGGAACGAGCGTCATCGAGCCGAGTCGCAAGTGAGACGCAAGCAGCGTGTCGCGCTTGACCTCCAGTCTGTAGGTAGCGTCCAGCTCCTCGGCGTAAAAGGTCCCCTCGTATTCCTCGAGCCTTACTGCTGTCGCGTCGAACGCCTCGACACGTCGCGCAGTCAACAACGATCCGGGTTCTTCTACTCTGAGCTCGAAAACGGTGCCACTCACGTCACGGCTGAACTGGATGTATTGCTGGGTGCCGTCGACCAGGTATCGGTCAGAGGATATGGGAACGAGCGTCGCCCGCTGTCGTCCCGCCGTGGTTGCCGTAAGGCGATCGCCTTCGTAGGATATGGCCATCAACACCCCACCACCAATGTCGTAGTCACCCAGATAGTCGTTGATCGGTGTCGGATCGCCGACGCCGGTGGCCCCGATGCCCGTAACCGCACCGTCAATGCTGGGTATCGCAGCAACGATCTGGTTGTCCAAGTAGAGTTCGGCAACCTGACGAGCAAGCCGTCCAGCGTCGATACTCGCGAGATTGGCCATCACGACAACACTCAGGCGGTGAAGGGGGAACCGTAGCAGGTAGGCCCGGTAACCGGCGTCGGCGCCTGCGTGGTAAAGTGCAAGCAGTCCACGGTACGAGCCTATTGCCTGTCCCATCGCGTAGTCGAGTGTGTCCCCGTTGTTCAGAACGCCCCGCGATCGCATTCGCCTGACGATGTCGGGCCCACCAATGTCGCCGGTCTCGAAGTTGGCTGCCCACTTGGTTAGATCATCTAGGGTGGTGAAGAGGCTGGTGGCCCCAACGTTTGCGTAGCTTAACACTGCCTTCTTGAACCCACCGGCGGGATCGGATTGGTACGAGTAGGCTCTGTTGGGCACGATGGTCCTGTGATCGTCGTGGAAATGTGTGTTCTCCATGCCGAGTGGCGCGAAGATGTGTTGCTCCGTCCAGGCACGGAACAATTGCCCCGTAACGCGTTCGACGATTTCGGCAAGAAGTGTGAAACCGGTGTTGGAGTAGAGGTACTCGGTGCCGGGTTCGAAGTTGAGTTCCCGTTGCCGCACCACGAGCCTCAGGATCTGATCACGTGTAATGACGTCATCCATCCGCCATCCAGCCATGGCCAAAAGGCTCCACTGATCTCTCAATCCACTCGTGTGATGCAGCAGATGGCGGATCGTGATCGTGTGGCCGTAGTCGGGCAGCTCGGGGAGATACACGCGTATGTTTTCGTCGAGCGATAACCTGCCCTCAGCTGCCAGCATCAACACGGCGAACGCCGTGAACTGCTTCGATACTGATGCCACGTGAAACACGCTGGACGGCTCGATCGGGATCTCATATTCCATTTGCGCCAGCCCGTATCCACGCGACTGCACGACTTCACCGTTCTGGACCACCGCCACCGCGGCTCCTGGTGAACCAGGTCGATCCCAGGCGGCAAAAATCTGATCGATACGCTGTTCGAAGTCGGTCTCCGTGAACTCGAGACGCTCCAGAGTTATAGTGTAAACTCCGGACTTCCGGCCCCCTGACGCGCGGTAGGACGGCAATCCAATACCAACCGGACGTTTCCGGCACGAACGAGACGTACTCCAGCCCGTTCGCTCCCGTCGGACCTTCACCGGTGGTTACGACTTCCCCGCTGGAGTCCAGGATGCTGACATAGACGTCAATGCCACGGTGATCCACGGTTGCGAACAAGAACTGACCGGCGTCGAGCCGGATCGAGTAGGCGTGTCGGTCCCCTGTGACGAGCTGCCTTCGAACCGGTTCATTGAGTACGAGCTGCCTGCTCTGTGCCTGAGCCGATGCGTCGTCGGAACACAACACACCCGCGCAAAGCGCTAGTGCCGCAGAGAGTGAGCTGGGCTTCAAAGCAAATTGCACACGGGCCTTCTATTCGTTTCCAAGTGTTTCCTGCATTTTAGGCATCAGACAATCTACTGCCCCGCACGGCCGAATATCGGGCTCATGTGGTTTACGTGGACGCAACACTTCGCTGCTTCTCCGACAGAATACGCTGGACAGACAGCCTGAGTTCCGCGGGAGTTTCTTGCGTGGATCGATCGATCATACCGGAAATCCCACTTTCGGCATTGTACTTTGTTCCCTAGCTTTACCGACAACAACCGAACGTGGTGATTTGCGGATATTGCAGCCACGCTAAACAAGTCGCTAAAAACCCGCCTCGGCGTGCTTTGCGACGAGGTTTTTTTGTGGAGGGATAGATGGGTCAGACTCTCGAGCATTCGATCGCAGACGGCAAGGTTCACGTTTTCGACGGAGCGATGGGAACGGTGTTGTATGGCAGAGGCGTGTTCGTCAACGTCTGCTATGACGAACTGAACCTCAAGCAGCCGCAGCTCGTTAGTGAGGTGCACGAAGCTTACCTGAAAGCCGGTGCCGAGATTTTGGAAACCAATACCTTTGGCGCCAACCCGGCGAAACTCGAGGGTTTTGGACTCGCTTCGCAGACGGAGGAGATCAACGCGACGGCCGCACGAATTGCGAAGGAAGTAGCCGGCAACACCGCCCATGTGGTAGGTGCGATCGGCCCGCTCGGAATACGAATTGAGCCTTTCGGCCCAACGAGCCGGCAAGAGGCACGTGATTTCTTCAGGCGACAAGCGTCCGGCTTGTTGGACGGAGGAGTGGATGGATTCATTGTTGAGACCTTCCACGACCTTTCCGAGATATTCGAGGCCATAAAGGCTGTGCGTGAGGTCAGCTCGCTGCCGTTGTTCGCGCAAATGACTATTGGCATCGACCAGAAGACCGGATTTGGCACGGACGTTCCGACTATTGCAACGCGTCTGACGGAGTGGGGAGTGGATGCAGTTGGTGTGAACTGTTCGGTCGGACCGTCAGTGGTACTTGAAGCGGTTGAAGAGCTGGCTAAGCACACCGAAAAACCGATCGCTGCCCAGCCGAACGCGGGAATTCCGAGGGACGTCGGTGATCGGAAGATCTACATGGCGAGCCCCGAGTACGTAGCAACATACGCGAAGTTCATGATCGAGAAGGGTGCCAAGTTCGTTGGGGGGTGTTGCGGTACGACGCCCGAACACATTCACGAGATATGTAACTACGTTGCCAGCACACAGGTTCGACAGGAGGTTGCTCATATCAGTACGGTGGACATCCAATCCGTCGCTCAACAAGAGGCAATCCCCTTGGAGGAACGATCAAACTGGGGCGCAAAGGTGGCGAGCGGGGAATTCGTCACGAGCATTGAAATCGTTCCTCCGAAAGGGGCAGATGCCTCTTCCATGTTGGATCAGTGCCGAAAAATCAAAGCCGCCGGAGTCGATGCGGTCAACGTGCCGGACGGGCCGCGGGCTCAGAGCCGAATGGGTACGCTTCCGTCATGTCTGATGATTGAGCGTGAAGTCGGGCTTGAGACGGTTATGCACTATTGCTGTCGCGACCGAAACCTGCTCGGCATGATGAGTGACTTTCTTGGAGCATCGGCCGCCGGATTGAGGAACCTTCTCATCATTACGGGCGATCCGCCCAAAATGGGTCCGTACCCCGATGCGACTGCAGTATTCGACATCGATTCGATCGGCTTGACAAATCTGGCGTACCGACTGAATCACGGCATGGACCTGGGGCAGAACCCAATAGGTGACCCGACCCGATTTGTGATTGGGGTGGGGGTGAACCCAGTAGCGGTAGTGTATGATCGAGAGATATCGCGATTCGCATGGAAGGTAGACGCAGGCGCCGACTTCGCGGTGACCCAACCAGTGTTCGATCCGACCCGATTCGAGGATTTCTTACACGACGTCGAGAGTCTTCAGACACCCATCGTCATGGGAATCTGGCCACTGGTTTCGGCCCGCAACGCCGAGTTCCTCGCCAACGAGGTGCCCGGGGTGAGCATACCGGAAGCAGTCATGGTCAGAATGCGGCGCGCTCAGGAAGAGGGAAAGGAAACGGCGGTATCTGAGGGGATCGCGATCGCGCAGGAGATGTTCGAAACCTTCAAAGACTCCATCCAAGGAGTTCAGGTTGCCGCACCGTTCGGGCGGGTGGAGTGCGCGTTGGAGGTTCTGAAAGCTCTTTAGCGAGTGGCGTACCCCTCACCAATCACATCCGACTGCCTTCGTCAAGAACCTCATGAACGGCGCGGCTGCCCGTGCGGTCTTGGTGTACCGATCCAAGAAGTCGGGCAAAAAGATCTCTTCAACATCGAATGGCGTGATCGCAACGAAGTCCTTCCTCTTGAGATCTTCTATCAGGGGATGATCCGGATCATATCCCTTCGGCGCGCGCTTCAGAGACTCGCCCGCTAGTTCATAGTTGGCTCTGAACGTTTTGCCTGCGACAACTCGTTTCCACTCGGCCTGGTTTCCGACGATAGCGTCACGGATCTTGCCCAACGCTACCGAATCAGGATGCCAGATTCCCACGCCGGCAAAGACGTTTCCCGGCTCGAGGTGAAGATAGAAGCCAGGTGTGTGTACGTCTTTTCCGGCCTCGTGGCGAAACTGCACGGCCGCCCATGTCTTGTAGGGGCTCTTGTCCTTTGAAAATCGTGTGTCTCTGTGGATGCGAAAGATCGAGCCGCCGTTCTTTCGGGGGTCGGCAAGGAAGTGGGGGCTGATCTTCTTCAGCTTAGGTCCGAAATCGACCACGAACCTAGCCAGCGGTTCACGCACATCCAGCTCGAACCGTTTCTTGTTGGCGTTAAACCACTCGCGCTTGTTGTTTCGCTTGAGCTGCCGCAGAAAGGTCATCAGCTCCGGGCTAAAATGAGGCTGTTTGGGCATGGTCGGACCTGGTGGTTGAAGTGGATGTCTGTGAGTAATGATAATGCAACTCTGCAGCACGACGGAATGAACTTCGAACGTTGAACATCCAACGTCCAACGTTGAACGGTGCACTGGCCAACCTCAACCACCGTTCGATGTTCGATGTTCAATCCTCTCCCGCTCCTCCCGCCCCTTCCGCTCCTGCCCCTCTGCGCGCCGAGTTCCATACACTATCTTCTTAATCATGAAATCCCTGAAGACTCCATCGGCTGCTGATAATCCTTCCAGAACCACCGACTTCATCCGCGCGATGATAGCCGAGGATCTGCGCACCAACAAGCATGGTGGGAAAGTCGCGACCCGATTCCCGCCCGAGCCAAATGGCTATCTGCATATCGGGCACGCGAAGTCGATATGCCTGAACTTCGGGATCGCTCTCGAGAACGAGGGCGGAACGTGCAACCTGCGGTTTGACGATACGAATCCTGAAACCGAGGAGATGAAGTACGTCGAGTCAATTCAAGAAGATGTGCGATGGCTCGGTTTTGACTGGGAAGATCGGCTCTATCACGCGTCCGACTACTTCGAGCAGTTGTACACGTTCGCGGTCAAGTTGATAAGGAGTGGCAAAGCGTACGTGGATAGCCTGACCGAAGCGGAGATTCGCGATTATCGCGGTACTGTCACTACACCGGGGAGGGAGAGCCCCTATCGCGGGCGCACGGTTGAGGAGAACCTCGATCTGTTTCAACGCATGCGAGCCGGAGAGTTCGACAACGGCGCACACGTGCTTCGAGCCAAGATCGACATGGGTGCCGACAACATGCAGATGCGCGATGCGGTGCTCTACCGCATCCGTCACGCCGAGCACTATCGGACAGGCAACGACTGGTGCATCTATCCGCTGTACGACTTCACCCACTGCTTGTCGGATGCGATCGAAGAGATAACGCACTCCCTCTGCACGCTCGAGTTCAAAGACAATCGGGAGCTGTACGATTGGATCGTAGACGCTGTTGGCTTCGATATGCCTCCGCATCAGACTGAATTTGCGCGCCTCAACCTCGAGTATACCGTGGTGAGCAAACGAAAGTTGGTGCAGTTGGTAAAGGATGGACATGTTGCTGGGTGGGACGATCCACGCATGCCGACCATCGCCGGTTTCAGAAGGAGGGGGGTCACCCCTGACGCAATACGCA
Source organism: Gemmatimonadota bacterium (assembly GCA_039589395.1). GTDB lineage: Bacteria > Gemmatimonadota > Gemmatimonadetes > Gemmatimonadales > GWC2-71-9 > JBDGYW01. The sequence continues at coordinate 6,773 of JBDHHK010000031.1, read as the reverse complement.
CGTTTTGTGATACGATCGGTGTGGCAAAGGTCGACAGCAGGGTCGACATAGAGAAGTTGGAGCACGCCATCCGCGACGACCTGAACATGAGGGTGCCGCGAGTGATGTGTGTGCTGAGGCCCCTCAAGGTGGTGATCGAGAACTACCCGGAGAATCAGGTCGAAGAGTTGGATGCACCCTTTTATCCGCACGATGTTCCGAAGGAGGGCTACCGCAAGGTACCATTCTCGAAGGTTCTGTACATCGAGCGGGAAGACTTTTTGGAGGATCCGCCCAAGAATTTCTTCCGACTCGCACCCGGGCGGGAAGTGCGGCTCCGTTACGCATATCTGGTCAGATGTCTCGAGGCGATCAAAGACCCACAGACCGGCGAGGTGACCGAGCTCAGGTGTACGTACGATCCCGACTCAAAAGGCGGCAAAGCGCCTGACGGTCGCAAGGTGAAGGGTACCTTGCATTGGGTTTCTGCAGACCACTCGCTGCCCGCCGAGGTACGGCTCTACGATCGACTGTTTCTGACACCCGATCCAGAGTCGGATACAGGCGATGGCGATTTTACCACCAACCTCAACCCCGAATCCGTGGTAACACTGACAGAGAGTCGCGTGGAGCCCGCAATTGCTCGCGATCAGGCCGGCACTCGCTATCAGTTCGAGCGCTCCGGGTATTTCTGCAGCGACGCGGTTGATTCAGCAGCTGACAGACTGGTATTCAACCGTACCGTCAGTTTGCGGGATACTTGGGCAAAGCTCACGAAGAAATCTGAGGACGCAGTGAAGCCGGATAGACAAACTCGCTCCGATCGCGAGTTGCGGAGAGTGAAATCGGGCTCAGGCCCGACCACGCAGAAACAGCCAGTTGAGAGGACGCCGGACTTCGCCGCCAAGGTCGAGAGGTATACGTCGGAGCACGGGCTATCTCAGGAAGACGCCGAGATCATCGCGGCCAACAGAATCCTGGCTAGAGTGTTCGAAGACGCTTGTGTCGCATTAGACAAACCGAAGACAATCGCGAACTGGGTTGTGAACGACCTCAGGCGCGAGGCGAAGGGCACACAACTCGGCGACTGCGGATTGACTGGAGCTACGCTTGCGTCACTCGTGGAACTGGTGGAAGACGAAACGATCAACCGCGCAGCCGCAAGAGAGGTGTTTGCCGAGATGGTGAAGCTTGGCGGTGATCCCATCGAGATCGTTCGGGACAAAGGACTCGAGCAGGTTTCCGACGCGACCTTCTTGGTACCGTTGGTCGAGCAGGTGATGGCAAAGAACGCTGCTAAGGTAGAAGAGTATCGTGATGGCAAGGTTGGATTGCTGGGCTTCTTCATAGGACAAGTGATGGGTGCCAGCAAGGGCAAGGCGAATCCCTCCCTCGTGAAGAAACTGGTGATGGAGAAGCTGGGCTGAGCGACATTCCCCCTTCCGCGTTCCCATACAGCCTGTCATATTCGCATCGAATTCCATCGACCCTCAGACAGGTGAATAACAACATGATATCTGCAAGGCGTGTTTTCGGTTTCTTTGCTCTTGTCGGCGTATTGAGCATGGGCATGGCGTCACGATTGCCGGCCCAAGAGCCACCCGTTGATCCGGCGTTATTTCAGAGCATGGATTGGCGCAACATCGGCCCGTTCCGTGGTGGACGGTCAGTGGCGGTCACTGGAGTTGCCCAAGATCATCTGACCTACTACTTCGGTGGGGTCGGCAGTGGCGTTTGGAAGACAACCGACGCGGGTATCACATGGTCAAATATCTCAGACGAAACGTTTGGCACATCCTCGGTGGGCGCAATCACAGTCGCGGAGTCGGATCCAAATGTGGTCTACGTGGGAATGGGAGAGCACGCCATTCGAGGCGTGATGACCTCACATGGCGACGGCGTTTACAAGTCCACGGATGCAGGCCGGACGTGGCGGCACATGGGTTTGGATAACACACGCCATATTTCCGATGTGCAGGTCCATCCCTCCAATCCCGACCTGGTTTACGTCGCGGCTCAGGGTGCTGCGTACGGTGACTCTGAGGACCGGGGCGTGTACAGATCCATCGACGGCGGCGAGACATGGGGAAAGGTGCTTTATGTGGACAGCACTTCCGGTCCGAGTTCGCTCAGCATGGACCGCAACAATCCCCGGGTGCTCTACGCTGCGTTCTGGGACCACCGGCGCTACCCTTGGCAAGTGCGCAGTGGCGGGCCGGGGAGCGGGATTCACAAAACGACGGATGGTGGGGATACCTGGGAACCGGTCAACAAAGGCCTACCCGAACTGATGGGTGACATCGGTGTCGCCGTCTCGGCGGAGTCCGATCGCGTTTACGCGATAGTTGAAGCAGATCCTGGCGGCGGGTTATATCGCTCGGACAATGGCGGAAAGAGCTGGCGCAAGCTGAATGACTCGTGGGCTATCAGAACGAGGGCATGGTATTACACGCACATAACAGCTGATCCAAATAATCCCGATGTAGTGTGGATCATGAATGCGCCGGTGTCGAAGTCAATAGATGGTGGAAGGACATTCACTCGCGTGCGTACTCCCCACGGGGACAATCACGATCTCTGGATCAACCCCGAGAACAGCGACTATATGATCAACGCCAACGACGGCGGAGCAAATGTGTCGCTGAATGGTGGTACCACCTGGTCTACGCAAGAGAACCAACCTACCGCGCAATTCTACCGCGTGAATACGGACAACCGGTTTCCCTACTACGTCTATGGTGGGCAGCAGGACAATTCCTCCGTTGCTATCGTGAGCAGAGCTTCCGGAGGAGGAATCGGCTGGAAGGATTGGTATGCTACCGCAGGCTGCGAGACCGCATATCTCGCTTTCGATCCGGACAATCCGGTGCTGCAGTACGGCGGTTGTTATATGGGGCAAATCGCCGAATTCGACGAGCGCACGCATGCCAGCCGCAATGTGATGGCATATCCCCACTTGCCGGCTGCGCTGGCGTCTCGAGACATGAAATACCGATTCAACTGGAACGCCCCGATCGTGGCGTCTTTACACGATCCCGACGTTTTATACCACGCTTCCAACATTCTGCTCAAGACCGAAGACCGGGGAGAATCGTGGGTGGAAGTGAGCCCTGACCTCACCCGTGACGCCGATTCGACACAGGGACCTGGCGGAGGACCAATCACGAACGAAGGCGCTGGCGGTGAGATCTACGGCACGATCTACTACGTCGCCGAGTCTCCGCACGATCCGAACACGATCTGGACTGGCAGCGACGATGGCCTGGTTCACGTGACGAGAGACGGCGGTGCCAGCTGGGAGAATGTGACGCCTGAGGACGTTGGCGAGGTAATCATCAATGCCATTGAGGTCTCGCCGCACGATCCTGCGGCCGCATACATCGCCGTTACAGGCTACAAATTCAATGACTTCACGCCGCATTACTATAGAACAGACGACTACGGTGAGTCGTGGGATCACATAGTCGAAGGGATCGCCGCAAACGCATGGGCCAAGGTAGTTCGCGAAGACCCGAAGCGCCGTGGGCTGCTCTATGCAGGCACCGAGGCTGGACTGTACGTCTCGTGGGATAACGGAGATCGCTGGCAATCGTTGCAGCTCAACATGCCGATCACTCCGATTACAGATCTCAAGATTCAGGTGCAGCATAACGATTTGGTCGCAGCAACTGGTGGTAGGGCATTTTGGATCTTGGACGATTTGTCTCCACTCCAGCAGCTCGAAGAAAACATGGCGGCGGTGCAAGGGCACCTATTTGAACCCCGAGCCGCCTATCGTGTGGCTGGCGGAGGCGGGTTCAGCATGCCTGGGGGAACACTCGGTAAGAATCCGCCAAGCGGTGCGGTTGTCGATTTCTTCCTATCTGAAGTGTCCGATTCGGCGTCGGTGACGCTCGATTTTGTAAACGGGGCGGGTGATATCGTTCGCTCGTTCTCGTCGAAGATGGAGGAGGGCGAAACTGACTCTTCTTCGGTGTTGAAGGTGAAGTCGGGGCACAACCGGTTCGCCTGGGATTTGAGACACGAAAAGGTCAAGCCGGTTCCCGGATTATACGTGTGGGGCACATTGTTGGGACACAGGGTCGTGCCGGGCACTTACGAGGTTCGTCTGTCGACGGGCGAAGATCGTTTTTCACGGCCTCTGGAGGTTCGTGCAGACCCCCGTGTAGACGCCACTCGCAGCGGATTTCAGGCGCAGAGCGATTTGATGGCCCAGATCTCCAGCGAGCTCGAAGAGATACACGAGGGCGTGCTAAACATCCGCTCCGTACGAGAACAATTAGAGTCTCTCGTTGATAGGCTGGAAAAACAGGAAGGACACGATTCAATCGTTACCATGGGCAAGGAGCTCGTTGAGAGTTGCACGGCGCTGGAAGATTCGCTAGTTCAAAAACGTACGGTGGATGGTCAGACGGTAATCAACTTCCCGTCGCGGCTGAACTTCCAGTATATCTACTTGCGCGGTGCCGTCGAGGGTGCCGAGGGCCTCGTGACTGAGGGAGCCCAGGAGCTTTTCAGTGATCTCTCTGCCGTTTGGGCGGGATACAGGGTTGAACTTGAAAACCTGCTAGGACGGCGATTGCAGGAATTCAACGCACTGGTTCGTGCGGAGAGTGTACCGGCAGTGGTGATACCTTAGCATCGGTATTACGCGGGGTCGCTCTGGCGGGGTGTTGTGTATATCGTTCATTTGCGGACTGACGGGGTTCGACAGCAATTGGGTTGTGGAACTCCGCCATCGTCCTGACACGAAAGACGGTGATTTGATTGGCACGAATCCTCGTTGTCGATGACGAACCGATAGTCCGGGACCTCGTGCGGAAGACACTCGAGAGAGTTGACCATGAGGTTGCTGAGGCCGAAGACGGAGAGGTTGCTCTGGAATTGAGCAGAGAAGAACCATTCGACCTCGTGGTCGCCGATCTCTTCATGCCCGTGATGGACGGCCTGCAACTGATCGTCCAACTGCGTGAGGTGTCTCCCAATACGAAAGTTGTGGCGATCTCTGGCTCAATGTATGAGCGGAAGCCTCGGTTTCTCGAGATCGCCGGGAGAATGGAGTCGGTTGTCACTCTAGCCAAACCCTTCACTGCCGAGGCACTGCTCAGCGCCGTAGAGGAATCTCTCGGTCAGTAAGACGGGCTTTGTTGAACTTCTAATGTACAATCCACCTTTCAGGCGAAGGCTTGGTCGCGTGGTCATAGCCGTGTTGGGCGCGTTCCTGCTGTGTTTAGCATCGACTACCGAAGCACACACGCAAGACACGACCGTTGTTGGCGGTGGCGATGTTTTGGCACTCGTTGGCGGGAGTGCACTCCTCTTCGGTCCCGCAATCTTTCACAAAGCTGATTCTGTCACGTGTGTACCGTGCGACAGATCGGCCGTTCCGGCCTTCGATCGCTGGGCGATAGCGCCGTTGAGGCCAATTCCGGCTGCAATGAGCGACATATTGCTGATCGGTATTGGCGTGACCAGCTGGCTCAATCTCGCGAATGAAGGGGCGGCAGGCCGTCAGGGTATCGTGAGTTCTTTTGAGTCCGTCCTGGTTACTCAAGGTATTTCGGAACTGCTCAAGCGGGTTGTGGGAAGAAAGCGTCCGGTACTCTATACGCAGTCGGGCGTCGCTGTTGCCGGCGTGGCGAAGAACCAACAATCCTGGCCATCTGGACATGCTGCCGGTGCAGCGGCACTTGCAGCCTCATATTGGCTCACGCGAAATAGGATTTCCTCGGGTGGAAGAAACGATACACACGCGGTAATGCTTGCTGCGGGTGGGGTTGGAGTAGCGGCGTTGAGAGTCGCAGCGGCAAAGCACTTTCCTTCGGATGTGCTTGGGGGATTGGTATTGGGAATAGCCACAGCCGGTTTTGTGCATACAGTGAAGTTTTGACCTGGGTTTTCAGCCAATTGCCTCTGGATTTTTGTCGATGAGGAGCGCCTGAATGAACGGTAAGAAACTACCACGCACTGCGTACGTGCTCGAAGAGGGGCAACAATATGTCCCCTATACGAGCGGGCAGACTCTCACCGAGTTCACGATCAAGACGGTGATTTCCGGTGCGTTGCTCGGTATGGTGTTCGGAGCCGCAAATACCTATTTGGGATTGAAGGCGGGGTTGACGATAAGTACGTCGATCCCAGTTGCTGTGCTCACAGTAGTGGCCTTTCGGATCTTCTCCGCGATGGGTCTGCAACACAGCATACTCGAGACGAACATGTCGCAGACTATTGGGTCTGCGAGCTCTTCTGTCGCATCAGGTGTCTTGTTCACCATTCCGGCTCTCTTCATCTGGGGAATATCACCGGAGTGGCGACAGATAACTCTTCTTGCCATGTGCGGTGGAATCATCGGTGTGCTGGCGATGATCCCGCTGCGCCGGTATCTGATTGCTCGCGAGCATGGCAATCTCCCCTATCCAGAGGGTATGGCCTGCGCGGAAGTACTCGTTGCCGCAGAAGGTGGAGGCAGACAGGCCTCGGGTGTGTTCTGGGGCATCGGTGTCGGAATGTTGTTCAAGCTGATTACCGACGGATTCAAGTTGGTGAGCGGTAGGTTTGAGATGCTCTTGGGTCTCAAAGCAAATCTCTCGATCAGTGTCTCCACTCCGTTGATCGGCGTCGGGTACATCCTGGGTATTAGGATAGCTACTGTCATGGTTGCAGGCGGTGCGCTCTCGGCGTTGGTGATTATTCCGGCGATCAACATATGGGGTGCCGGCCTGACCGAGCCGATGTTCCCGGAGACGGAGAAGTTGATTCGCGACATGTCGGCAAGCGAACTCTGGAACCGTTAT
>JBDHHK010000030.1:0-34720 GCA_039589395.1 Gemmatimonadota bacterium | reverse complement strand
GGAGTGTTGCCTGTTTCTCCGGAGCGTCTGGCCGGCGCGGTCAATATCAGCGTTCAGAAGCTCCAAGATGACCCGTCACCTGTGGAACTAACAACTGCGTTGGGTGAGGCGTTTCCCGGCATCCGCAGCTTCACGCTGAGCCCCGACCTCGATCCCGACGGCTACGACGATGTCTGGGAAGCAGTGGCTCAATCTAACTTGGTGATACTTTCACTCTTCGTTCAGCGTGACAAGCTCGGCGAAGCAACGCCGTTGCGTGAAGCCGACCTGGATTTTCTGAGACGAGTGATCGCTGAGAAACAAGGTGGCGTTGTTGCGATGGCGTACGGCAATCCTCACCTGATCAGAACGATCCCGAATGTCTCGGCCTTCTTAGTCGGGTACGGTGAGCGAGGCTGGTTCGGCAACCAGCCGGTATACTTCGAGTCGTTTTTCAAAGTGCTTACTGGTGACATCGAACCGACAGGGAGACTCCCGGTTAAAGTCAGTGACGAGTACGACATCGGAACGGGGATCGGGCACTAGCAGGCGCGCCTTCGACCGGGGAATCAATGCTCAGTACAGTGAAAAAGGTCGGCATCGGTGTTGCCGGTTTGGTGGTTGTCACGTTGGTGATACTAATGGTGCTGGTACTTTCGGTTGAGCTACCGGGAGAAGCGCCGCTTTCGACAGGAACTCCACGCAACGTTTCGTTATACGTCGAGATGCGCGACGGAGTGCGGCTTGCTGTCGATGTGTGGTTACCGAGAAGCTATGAGGCTGGAGATCGGTTGCCCACAGCCATGCGGTCCACACGATATTGGAGGGCTCAGGACCTCGGTTCCTTGACTCGTGCGCAGATCAGGTTCACCTCGCTAGCTCCAGAAGACATGATGGATCGATCAGTGCAAGCGTTCAACGAGGCCGGCTATGCCGTGGTGCTCGTGGATGTTCGGGGCTCTGGTGCGTCTTTCGGAAGCAGGCCCACCGAGTTCGGCCGCGAGGAAGCGGAGGATCTCGGAGAGATCGCGGGTTGGATCTCAGAGCAGCCGTGGTCCAACGGCAAAGTGGGCACTTGGGGTGTTTCTTACGAGGGCAACACCGCGGCGATGGCTGCGGCACCCGCCCACCCAGCGATCAAGGCCATCGCTCCGCAGTATGCGGACTTCGATGCATGGTCGCAGCTCCTCTATCCCGGTGGCGTGTTCGTGCGCAGCTTTATCAGTGACTGGGGCGACGCCGTCCGATTGCTCGACGCCGGCGACATATGCGGACTGGCAGATGTGACCGGTTTGTCGTGTTTGATGGTGAGGTTGGCTACAAAAGGCGTCAAACGTGTGGATGGCTCAGGGGCCGAACGGCTGTACGAAGAAGCTTTGCTGGAGCACCAAACTCCGGATGTCGCGGCTGGGGCGGAGCTGGCGCAATACCGGGACGCGCCATTCAACGAGACAGGTGAGACGATTGCAGGACTGTCGATTCACGGGTATAGGGCAGGAATTGAACGCTCTGGAGCGGCAATCTTCTCGTGGGCGGGATGGATGGACGGGGGAACGGTCAACGGAGCGCTGGCGTTGTTCTCGACGTTCTCGAATCCGGTACGTCTCGTCATCGGTCCATGGTCACACGGGGGTGGTTTCCATACCGATCCGTTTCTGGCTGACGATGCTCCGACTGAGCCGACCAGGGTCGAGCAGCAAGAGATGCTGATTGAGTTCTTCGATTCTCATCTGAGGGAAGGTTCAACTGAGCCAGCAGATGGCGTTGGCGAGATCGAATACTTCACGTTCAACGACGGATGGAAGACGACGACTTCTTGGCCCCCAGATGGTTTCACTCCCACCCACTGGTATTTCGGAGAAGCAGGCACCTTGATTCGCGATCGCCCCGTGACCGGCGAGGCGTTTGACGAATACGCGGTCGACTTCACGCACACCACAGGATCACGGACCCGGTGGCATACTCAGCTAGGTGGCGGTGACGTGATCTACGGCAACCGAGCGGATCAGGGAACGAAGCTCCTCACGTACACATCCGAACCTTTGGCGACGGATGTCGAGATCACGGGCGCTGTGGAAGTCGATCTACAAGTTTCCTCCACTCACGACGACGGTGCCTTCTTCGCATATCTGGAACTGGTGGATTCCGACGGTACCGTTCGATACGTAACAGAGGGCCAGCTGCGGGCAATCCACCGCAAAACCTGTGAGACCGATCCTCCCTACCCGCTATGGGGGCCGTGCCATTCATATGCTGAGGCAGATGCTCTGCCGTTGGTTCCTGGTGAAACAGCGCTCGTTCGGTTTGGGATGTTTAGCACGTCGGTGTTGGTGCCGGTAGGTCACCGAATTCGTATCGCACTTGCCGGGCACGATGGATCGGTGTTCCGCAGGTATCCTTCCGATGGCAACCCAACGTGGACCGTGTTCCGAGACCGCTCGCGGCCGTCGAGCGTGATGCTGCCAATGAAAGTGCGCTAGTCTGGCACCTGTGCACCCGGGGTCGTATCCTTAAAACAGGCCCGCGAAAGGCGAACCCGTGAGTAATCTCGAACGCAGTGACATTGCGAAACGAATCGCTGCGCACCTGGATTCTGGAAGGCAACAGTCCATGTCACGCCAGATCGTGGACCGTGTGTGGTTGGAGGTTGTCGACGGAACGCTTCGCACCGGCGATCGAATGCCTACCACCCGGCAGCTCTCAATCGAACTGGGACTGAATCCGCGATCCATAGACCGTGCATACCAACACCTAGAGCAGCTCGGTGTACTGGCTACTCGCCCAGGGGAGGGAACGTTCGTGAGCCTCAATGCCCCAGATGGCGAGATACGCCAGCGCTGGGTGAAACTGGATCAACTATGTCGGGAAGCCGCTTCTCAGGCCGGGGCTTTGGGGTTTTCAATAGACGATCTGATAGATGCCCTTGTGGATCTCCGCATCCCACGCAACAACTCTAATGACTCGCCGAGGCAAGAATGAGCACAATCCCCAACGTTCCAACGTACAGTGTCACTAAGTCACTGGGTGGGAGAGCGAACATGGCAAAATCATCTCCAACCGATACGCGGTATCCGATTCCCGCAGGAGTAGCCGGTATTGCCGCTGCAGCTGGCCTGGGGGCGTTAACTCTGCTGTTTGCTCCGATCGAAGCCGCCGCCGCGGTGGCGGCAGGTGTGGGTATGTTCGTCGCTTCCTCGATCAAATACGCAGACCAATGGGAAAAGGCCGTAGTTCTGCGAATGGGCAAATACCGTGGACTGCGGGGACCGGGAGTGTTTTTTCTGGTCCCCATCATCGATCGTATCTCCTATCACATTGACCAGCGGCTTCGAACAACCGACTTCGGTGCGGAGTCATGCCTCACGAAAGACACGGTGCCGGTCAACGTGGATGCGATTGCGTTCTGGATCGTCTACGACGCCGAACGTGCTGCGCTCGAGGTCCAACAATACGAGCTCGCAGTAGTGCTTGCCGCACAGACTGCACTGCGGGATGCGATAGGCAAACATGACCTCGCCGAGCTGATCCAATCGCGGAAAGAATTGGGGCGCGGTCTTCAAGAGACTCTCGATCTCAAGATGCACGATTGGGGTATACAGGTGCAGTCGGTCGAGATCCGCGACGTGATAATCCCCAAAGGCCTCGAGGAGGCCATGTCTAGGCAGGCGCAAGCTGAACGAGAGCGCCAGGCACGCATAATCCTCGGTACGGCGGAAACGCAGATTGCATCGAAATTTGTCGAAGCTGCGGAGAGCTACAGCCAGAATCCGGTCGCGCTCAACCTGCGAGCAATGAACATGTTATATGAGAGCATCGTTAAGAAGGGCTCGCTCATGGTGGTGCCGTCGGGGCTAACCGATTCGCTCAACCTTCCGGGTTTGATGGGAATGGCCGGAGCGGCAGGGGCGAAACCTCCGAGTGCAGAGGAACTGGACGACGCGGCGTCAACAGACGCTGCACACGATCGCGATTGAAACCACTGAGGGTAGCATGAGGTCTTTTTCGATCGGCAGGGCAAAAGCCTGCCTCGTTTTGGTGCTTGCGGGCGTACCGTTTGGTTGTACAACAACAGACGCCGGTCTGGCGGAGCTTCATAACAACGCGCTGGTCTGGGACAGTCATAACGATCTTGCATACCGAGTTCTGTACGAGCAGTTGGACATCGGTGAGCGCCTCCCCGCCGGGCACGTGGACATTCCACGACTCCAAGAAGGTGGCGTGGACGTTCAAGGAGTTGCTCTCTATGTCGAGAACTTTCTCTATCCTCTCCCCGGTCAATGTTCGCGGCAGGCACATGAGCTGTTGACGGCTATGCGGGAAGCAATTGATTCGCACTCCGACCTCGTGGAACTCGCCAGAACGGGCGACGACATCGAGCGGATCGTTGCTGCTGGCAAGATCGCGATGCCGATTGCCATTGAAGGCGGGCACGCAATCGAGGCAAGCCTGGACAAGCTGCGGGAATTCCATAGCCTCGGCGTTTCTTCAATGACCCTCACTCACAATGTGTCCCACGATTGGGCCGATGCGGGCGCCGACGATCCGAGGTGGGGTGGACTCAACGATTTGGGGAGAGACGTAGTACGCGAAATGAACAATCTGGGAATGGTGATCGACATCTCCCACGTGTCCGACTCAACATTCTTCGACGTTATGGAAACGACCGATGACCCTGTGATTGCATCGCACTCCGGATGCCGAGCGTTAAATCCGCACCACCGTAACATGAGCGACGATCAGCTGCGAGCCCTTGGAGAGAACGGAGGGGTGATCGGGATCGTATTTGTACTCAACTACCTGACGCCCGAATATCTGGACGCAATGAACGAACTGACGGCTGTAGGGCGAGACGCGTTTCGCCAGGTGCCAGAGATTGAGGATATCGATCTGCGTATAGCGGTGAATCACCTGAGCGCCGGCCGAGATTGGCCTCTCGAAAACTATCCCACCATCGACGACGTGCTCGATCATATCGACCATGCGGTGCGAGTTGCCGGAGTGGATCACGTAGGCCTCGGCGCCGACATGTATCCGCGCACACCCTCGCCAGTCGGTATCCGCGGCGTGCAGGACTATCCAAACATCACGAGGGGCCTGAAGGAGCGTGGGTACTCCGATGAAGACGTGAAAAAGATCTTGGGAGGGAATTTCTTGAGGGTTTGGAGGCAGGTGACGGATGGGGGGTGAAGACAGCGGCGTGAGCAGCGGGAGGGGCGGCAGGGGATCGTTGCTAGGTCGCTTAGGTCTCAGAACCCGCGAACAGCGCGCTTGGGCAATGTACGACTGGGCCAACTCGGCGATGATCACGATCGTTGTGACAGCCGTCTTTCCCATCTTCTTTGCATCGTACGCCGCTGCAGGTGTGCCGGCGGCAACCGCCACCTTTCGCTTTAGCGTTGCCACGACGATAGGCCTGACTGTCATCGCCGTTCTCGCACCGATCCTAGGCGTATTGGCAGACAACCGGGCAGCGAAGAAGCAGTTCCTGGGAGTTTTCCTAGGCCTCGGCGCTGCAGCAGTTGCATCGATGTTCTTGATCCAGCAGGGGCACTGGTTATTTGCGGCAGTTCTGTTCGTGCTCGCGAACATCGGTGCGAACGGGAGTTTCGTGTTCTACGATTCGCTGTTGCCTCATGTCGCTGACCGCGACGAGATTGACCGAGTGTCGACTGCCGGATACGCCATCGGTTATATCGGTGGGGGCGTACTATTGGTCGTAGTCTTGGCTGTAATTCAAAACCCTGGCTGGATCGGTGTCCCGTCCGGAGACGCTGCAACCCCCGAGCAGGCCTCGTTGCCCTCCCGTCTGTCGTTCGTTGCTGTTGCGGTTTGGTGGCTGTTGTTCTCGATCCCACTGTTTCGAAGAGTGAGAGAACCGCAGCTCGGACATCCGGCGGCTGAACAACACGCCGGCATTTGGGACGCATTCACTCAGATCAAAGCGACGGTTGTTGCACTCCAGAAGTATCGCAACGCTTTTTTGATGCTTTTTGCGTTCCTCATATACAACGATGGAATTGGCACCATCATCCGGATGGCCACCATCTACGGTGACGAAATTGGAATCGAACGCGGAGCGCTCATTGGGTCGATTGTGATGGTGCAATTCGTTGCGATTCCCTTTGCCTTCGCCTTCGGTTCGCTTGCCGGTGTCATCGGGGCAAAGCGTTCGATTCTAATCGGCCTGTCGGTCTACGCAGGTATAGCCATGTTCGGTTACTTCCTGACGACAGCCACCCAGTTTTTCGTTCTCGCCTTCCTCGTGGCTATGGTGCAGGGCGGTACTCAAGCCCTGAGCCGCTCTCTGTTCGGCAGCATGATACCGCGTAACAAATCTGGCGAGTTTTTTGGACTGTTTGCGGTGTTCGAGAAGTTCGCAGGGATCTTGGGGCCAGCCGTGTTCGCCTTGGTGATCGCGCTGACACACTCGAGCAGAAACGGTGTATTCGCGTTGATCACGTTCTTTGTGGTGGGGTCGGCACTCTTGCTTTTAGTGGATGTCGAAGAGGGCCAGCGTGTTGCCAAGGAAGTTGAGGAAGGTATTGGGTGAGCCGAGTGGTTACATGTCCGTGCGTTCCTCTTAACTTATTTTAACATAAGGACTTATGATCATTACACATTGAACCGAATACATAACATATCCCCGTCCTTCACTACATAATCTCGACCTTCGAGCCTGAACTTCCCCGCTTCCTTCACCGCCTTTTCCTCACCTCCGCACGCGACAAAATCGTCGAACGAGTAACATTCGGCCCGGATGAATCCGCGTGCCATATCGGTGTGCACGGAGCCCGCGGCGTCCAGTGCGGTCTCACCACGAACGATGTTCCAGGCTCGCACTTCGTCTTTCCCGATCGTGAAGAAGCTAATGTACCCGAGCATATCGAATGCGGTTTTCGTGAGTCTCTGACGGGCCGATTCCGCGATGCCGAAGTCGGCCAGGAACGCGTTTATGTCGGCTTCGTTGTCGAGTTGAGAGAGCTCCATCTCGAAGCTTCCTGCACATTCGATCGTCGGATAGAGTCTGTTGAGCTCAGACAGCGTTGTTTCGTTCTGACCGAAGTTGTCTTCTCCAGAGTTGAGTATCGCCATCACTGGTTTGAGAGTGAGAAACTTGAAACCGTTTACCGCCTTTTTTTCGCTCTCTTCGAGGTCCAGGTCCCTGAGTGGTTGGCCTCTGTCGAGAAAAGTTTCGAGCCGGGCCAGAAGTTTCTGCTCACTCTCGAGCAAAGCCGAGAACTGTCCGGTTCGTCGCGACTTTTCAATTCGCTCGAGCCTGTTTTCTACTATGATATGATCCGCGAGCAGAAACTCGGCCTCTATCGTCGCCAGATCTTCTGCTGGGGATGGTTCGCCGTCGATATCGGTGTGGAAGTTTCTTAGCACGACAGCGAGAGCATCGTTATATCGACTCAACTGCAACAATTCCGGCGTGAACGCACTGGCTCCGGGTTCGTGTTCTTTGAAACCTGCGAAATCGGTGAGGTCGAGACTTACATAAATCGTCTTTTTCGGCTTGACGATCTCTGACAGCTTTGTCAGACGATCGTCTTCCACAGCCACCGACGCCAAATTGGGTTCGGCCTTACCACCGCTGTAAGCTGACACTTCTGCGTGTGACTTGGTTAGTGCGTTGAAGATGGTGGTCTTTCCGGATTTAGGGAGACCGACTAGTCCGATTTTCATGCGACGTTGTCCTTTCAACTGCTACTACAAGGAAATGTAATCCGGCACCTCAGATGGTTCTTGCGAGCACGCTGTTTGACTGGCAGGATGAGAGAGTGCTGGCTGGACCGCAATGGTCTGGTTGGTCACCCAGACTCAGTTTCGAGAGATGGAAAGATCATGTCGAGTGAGCCATACATCAGGACCGGTCGGAGAGAAATCGACGATCTAGTGCCTCTGGTTGGCGGCGAGTTGGCAAGGCAGCCTTCGAGCATGGCGTCGAGGAGTATGGAGTGGACATTCTGAAGCGCTACCACCAAATGATAGCTGATAGCGGAGAAGCCTATCTGTGGTACTTCCCCGACGGTTCACCAGCCACTGTCGAAGCGAGTCATTACCTTGATTTTGCTGCACGCGCGCGCGGGTCGGCGCCGAGTTTCGAGATCTACGGTCAGCCCGGATGCCGGCAGGATGCCGCAGTGTTGTTTGGCATCCAGGAACTGATAATGGAGACCTTCGACGATCCGAAGTGGGTGCGCGAGTTGCTGGAAATTCTCAAGCGGCGAAAGCTCGTTACGATCGCGTCTATGAAGGGCGCCAATTTCGACATCATCGAGACGGGTGGTGGAGATGCGTCATCAACGGTGATTTCGCCCGAGGAGACACGACAGGCAGTCAGGAGGTGTTTCGAGGGGACGCGTTCGTGCACCTATGCGTGATACAGCAACACCTACCGCCCTACCGCCGTCTCATCTCCTCCCGCTGCTCCCGCCCCTACCTCTCCTCCACCCGGCAACAAGAAATACAACGCCCCAGTCCCAACCACCGCTGCAATTGCCGACGCTCCCAGGATGCCCACCTTCGAGGCGGCAAGCATGTCGCCTTCGAGCGCTAGGCCCGCGATGAACAACGCCATTGTGAAACCGATGCCTGCAAGGACGCCACCCGCTGCGAGAGCGGCCCAACTCACACCTAGTGGCAGTCTGGCAAAGCCGAACCTCACTGCAAAAAAACTGAGTGCGAAGACGCCGATTGGTTTTCCTAAGATCAATCCGGCAGCTGTTGCGTGAGCGACCGAGTTGGTCAGGCCGTCCAGACCGATCTGCACTCCCGCGTTCGCAAGTGCGAACAAAGGCATGATCAGGAATCCGACCCACGGGTTGAGAGCTGTGATGAGGTACTCTACGGGAGATACGGTTTCACGTGCGAGTTCTCTGAGACGTACGATCGTGCTCGCCCGTTCATGCTCCGGCGGAGGCTGCTCACCCTGCAAGATATCTTCAGCGCGCTCGAGAACTCGCTTGAAAGCCGACGGCCCGACGTACTCACTCGTGGGGGTCATGAGGCCAAGAATGACTCCCGCGATGGTTGCGTGAACTCCTGATTCTTCAAAAGCGAGCCACACCAATCCACCGACTACCGTGTACGCTAGGAGGTTGCGGACACCGAGACGTGCAAGGCTGTATACCGCTCCGATTCCAGCAAAACCCAAGAGGAGCGCCGTCCAGTTCAACGAATCGCTGTACCCGATCGCAATCACCAGGATCGCGCCAATGTCGTCGGCGATCGCCAGTGACAGCAATAGCACTCTGAGGCCGGCAGGCACTCTCGAGCCCAGGATCGCCATGCACCCCACCACGAACGCGATGTCGGTTGCCATGGGAATGCCCCATCCATGCATCCCCGGCTCTCCGGCCTGCAAGGATAGGTAGATCGCTGCGGGTACGACCATACCACCAATGGCCGCAAAGATCGGTAGGGCCGCCGCACGTAGATCGCTGAGCTCGCCTATGACCAGTTCTCGCTTGACCTCGAGCCCAATGACGAAGAAGAAAATGCCCATCAGCCCGTCGTTGACCCAGTGCTTGATGCTGTGGGACATCTCCACGCCGCCGAGATGAAAACCGAGTTCGGTCTCCCAGAACCCCAGGAACGAGCTGCTCCACGGAGAGTTGGCCAAGGCCAGAGCCACGATCGTTGCAAGGAGCAAGACAATGCCGCTGGACGCCTGCACCTGCATGAACTGCGCAATCGGTCCAGTGAGGCGTCGAATGGGCCTGGTTGGGAGGCCGAGGAAGGGCGTGTCGAGCTCTTTCACAAATCACTCCTCATAATTCGACAGACCGTGTTCGTCATCTTGACGCAGGATAGACGAAACTAGATATGGGAAAGGATAGGCGCCAGGTCGCAACAAACAAAGTGGGGACGCTGTTGTTGCGTCCCCGCTTCTCCGAGCGAACGCGGGAGTTCTGAGCTACTGCCTGCCTCGATATCAGTCGAGTGCGTTCAGTGCGGCCTCGTAGTTGGGCTCCTCGACGATCTCCGGAACCTGCTCCGTATAAACCACTTTCCCGGCCTCGTCGACTACCACAATGGCGCGGGACAGCAGTCCTGCCAGCGGACCGTCAGCTATCCGGACACCATAGGCGTCACCGAAGCTCCGGTCACGCAGTTCAGAAGCCGGCACCACATTCTCCAGGCCCTCTGTGGTGCAGAAGCGGCCGTGCGCAAACGGCAGATCCAGCGATGCACACACAACCGCAGTGTTTTCTCTGCTCTGGGCTTCACTATTGAACCGCCGAACTGACGCTGCGCAAACCTCTGTGTCGAGGCTGGGGAAGATGTTCAGGACGACCTTCTTGCCACGCATGTCGCTCAACTTTACGTCGGATAGGTCTTTGCCTGTGAGAACGAAGTCAGGTGCTTCCGCACCAACCGCCGGCAAGTCGCCGACCGTATGAATCGGGTTCCCTTTCAGGGTGATTTCCGCCATTTGATGCCACCTTTTTTTCGTTAAGTAATGTATTCCAGTATTCAATTGACTAATAAGGAAATCAGGGCGCACCTTTCCTGCAAGTCCGGGCTTTCCTTGGATGATTCGCCGCGGATGAACGCGGAGGGACGCGAAAGGTCTTTTGGGTAGGGTGGGGAAATCTGAGCAATGTAGTTGTCCGCGTTCGTCCGCGTGCATCAGCGGCAAATCGTGAGACACCTCGGGTGGCGATGAGATCACTTTTCGCCAGTGCCTGCTTGAACTGGCTATTCCGAACCGCCATTTAGGATCGCTTACGGAAGGGACACGATATCTTTCGTTACGTGGTGGAGGCCGGAACATGAAGCAAAGGCCAGACTGACGCTGCAGCCACGTTTTAGAACAGAACGGACCACGGATAATCGCCAGTGGCAGTGAACAAACAGAGGAGTAGTGATGGGCGCTATTCAGGAATACTGGCAGACGACACTCGATTTCCTGCAACCGTATCCATACTTGCAAGCCCTACTGATCATTTTCGTTTTCCTGGTGCTCGCATTCCTGGTGGACAGGGTGATCTCGGGTGTAGTCAGCCGGGTCGTGTCACGCACCCAGACCCAGCTGGACGATCGTCTCGTCGCGATAATGCACAGGCCTATCTTCACGACTGTGGCTTTGATGGGACTGATCCTTGCCACCTATCAGCTCGATATCAACTACCTGGTTTTGCTTGGCACCATAGGGATCATCAAGACTCTGCTGGTTTTGATCTGGCTCACGTTCGGATTGCGTCTGTCGGGCATGATGCTATCCGCGATGAAGCGTCGGGAGGACCGCTTCCAGTTCGTGCAGCAGACCACCGAACCCCTCCTCAAAAATGCACTGGCGGTGCTCCTGTTCGTCGCCGCAGCATACACGATCCTCATGGCGTGGGATGTCAATGTCACTGGGCTCGTAGCCTCCGCCGGCATCCTTGGACTGGCGCTGAGTTTCGCCGCGCAAGACACGCTCGCGAATCTCTTCGCTGGAGTGGCGATCCTGGCTGACCGTCCCTACCAGATTGGTGATTACGTCATCATCGACAGCGGCGAGCGCGGGCAGGTGACGCAAATCGGGCTCCGCAGTACCCGGTTGCTGACCCGCGACGATGTCGAGGTCTCCATTCCGAATAGCGTGATGGGTAACGCAAAGATCGTGAATGAAGCGGGTGGTCCACCGCAGAGATATAGGATTCGAGCGAGTGTTGGCGTCGCGTATGGGTCGGACATTGACGAGGTGATGAAGGTGCTGGTCGGTGTAGCGAGTGAGCATCCGAAGGTGCACGAGAATCCGGAGCCAAGAGCGCGGTTTCGCACCTTTGGAGAGTCAAGCCTCGACTTCGATCTGTTGTGTTGGATTCAACGCCCCGCCGACCGCGGCCTAGTGGTGCACGAGCTGAACTGTGCCATCTACAAGAAGTTCGACGCCGAAGGAATTGCTATCCCGTTCCCGAAGAGAGATCTGTACATCAAGGAGATGCCGCAGCGTTGAGGTTGGTCTGCCGAACATCGTCTGAGTTCACTGGTTCGGGCGGTATCGGTCCAGGGCTCTCGTACTGACCCAGTACAGATCGGGCATTTCAAACCCCTCGCGGCGATCGCTACTGAAAAACAAGAAACGTCCGTCCGCCGAAATCCGCGGCCAGTTTTCTTCTGAGGTGGAGTTGATCGGTTCGTCGATCCGGATCGCCTCCAGCCAACTGCCGTCGTCACCACGAAAGCTTATGTAGAGGTCTCCGAGCAGTTCCGAACTCAGGTTGTCAGGGCGACCGGCCGAGTAGAAAATCAAATAGCTGCCGTCAGGTGCAATTGCCGGTTCGTTCTCCGTGTGGTCCCGCGTGTTCACACCTCCACCGAGATTCCGGAGCTCACCAAAGATGTTACCGGCGATCGAGACCTCGTAGAGTTCTGCGAGACCGGGATCTTCATATGGCCTTGCCGTGATGAAGAGAGTGCTGTCATTCAGCAAGTTCGCGGACCAGTTGAATACGACCAACGAATCAGGCTGTCCGAGTAGACGTGGCTCACTCCATGCCTCTCGTGTCTTCTCCACGTACCAAAGGTTCCAGGGGCTTGGCGAACCAATAGCCCCTGCAACGGGTCGTCTCGAAAAGAAGTAGAGCCGGCTTCCCGATACGCTGAAGAAGGCTTCGATCTCGCCGTGTTCGCTGACGAACTGCGCTGGTTCCGGCGCAGTCCATTCGCCAGCCACGAACTCCGACCTCAGCAGTTCGAACGATATGCCTTCCTCGTTGCGTATGAGCTGCGAGTAGTACATCTCATCGTGCTGTGGAGACATCGCCAAAGCGAGTTGGGCGGCATCGTTGCGGAGCAAATCGAACGCGAAGAGTTCGGGCTCCAATCCGGGCGCAGGGAAGCCGTACGCCTGAGACTCGGTGCTATCACTTTTGCCGGCACCACATGCCAGTGCAACTATTGAAAAGGCGGCGACGAGCGTTCGCGCTGGAACCTTCATACCCAAACCTGTCACGTCTGAAGCTTCACGCTCATCAAGAACTCGTCCTTCATCTCTTTGATCTGGCCCGACATGAGCACCATACCGATCACGTTCGGCACGACTATAGTGGCCAAGAAAATGTCCAAGAACTGGTAGAGGAACTCGAGCTCTATCAAAGACCCCGCCAAAATGGCCAGGAGGTATACGCCCCTCATGACCTTTGAGAACCCAATGCCAAACAGATACTCGGCCTGCTTTTCACCATAGAAGATGACGACGATGATCGTCGAAATCACGAACAGCATCAAACATATCGTAACGATCCCGCCGCCAAGACCTTCCCCGAGCAGCTGCTGGAAAGCCAGCGACGGCATCGATCCAGCTTCACTAGCCGGCACCATCGTCCACACACCGGTCACCAAAATGACGAGAGCGGTGGTAGTGCAGATGATCATTGTGTCCATCATCATACTGAAAATGCCCCACATGGCCTGGCGCGCCGGATGATCTGTAACAGCGGCCGCGTGGGCAATTGCCGCTGTGCCCATTCCGGCTTCGTTGGAATAGCAGCCTCTCGACACCCCCCACCTCAGAGTTGCGGCGATACCAGCTCCGGCGAATCCGCCCATTGCGGCAGTGGGCGTAAAGGCATGCTGGAAAATCATGAAGAAAACACCCGGGACTTTGTCGGCGTTGATGAGGATTATCACTAGAGCAGTCCCGACATATAGAATTGCCATGAACGGAACCAATCGGCTGGTCACTTGCGCAATTCTCGTGATGCCCCCGACCACCACAAGAGCCACTAGAATCATCAACACCAGACCTGTGACCAGGTTCGGTACTCCGACACTGGCTGCGGTCTGTACCACGTTCACCGTTTGTGTGGCAATACTAGGTGCAAGTTCGATCATCAGGAAGAAGGCGTAGATCGCACCGAGGAATGGCAGGCCCAAGCCTTTGTTGAGATAGTACATCGGGCCGCCCACATAGGTGCCTTCCTTGTTCTTCTGTCGGTACTTGAGTCCCAGCGCTATCTCCGAATACTTCGTGGCGAATCCGATGAGAGCTGTCACCCACATCCAAAAGACCGCACCAGGCCCTCCGAACGCGATGGCCACGGGAACCCCAACGATGTTCGATCCGCCGATCGTTGAAGCCAGAGCCGAGCATGCTGCTTGGAATGGTGTGATTGTTCCTTCACCGGAGGGACTCTTCAGGATCTTCCCAAAGGTTTCCCTCATGATGAACGGGAAATAACGAATCGGGAAGAAGTCGATGCGTATGGTGAGCCAGGCGCCACCGCCCACCAACAGGATCATCATCGGAGGACCCCAGATCCACGCCGATACCGCAGCTACGTAATTCATGGAGGGTATTTAGTGGTATGGTCATCTGAGAGCCAGTCCCGCCCTGAAGACCAAAGCAACCTCTTTGCCCGGACACGGATGGAACATCGCCGTCTTGGTGCAGTAGCAAGTGACAGTAGTATTCGGCCGAGGTCTCGGGACAAACTCAGAAGACACAGAAGTCGATGCGATTTCTGGATTGGACTGGTGTGGTCTACCGGTGAATGTTCTTCTTAACGACTGGAGATTCTCATGGATCGTCGTGAGTTTTTGAAACGCGGGGCAACTCTTGGGATTTCTGCTCCGCTAACCGCGCCAGCATTGGGCCAATCGTTGAGCAGAGACCTCGATACGGTTACCCAACGACAGGGCGTGGACATTGCCGCAGTCGCCGGTTCTGACTACTACGCCAATGCGGTCAGAGCGGTGGAGCTACTGGGGGGCATGGGCAGCTTCGTTCCGCGTGGAGCGACGGTGGGCCTACTCGTCAATTCTCCGTGGCAGAATCCGGGCACCTATACGAATCCCGACGTTTCTTTGGCAGTCCTCAGAATGTGTCTCGATGCAGGAGCCGGAGATATCCACACAGTCGAAGGTGCATCTGCGGATTATTGGCATAGGAGCACGTTGGCCGGGCGGTTCGCAAGTGAAATCGCCGCACTCAAGCCTTCAGGTGACAAGAACGTCATTGTGGAGATCCCCAATGGCGTTTTTCTCAAAGAGGCAACCGTGTCCCACGCGTTCATGGAATGCGATGTTTTGATCGACATTCCCGTAGCGAAAGATCACGATGGCACACGCTATACCGGGACTTTGAAAAACGTGATGGGTGCGTGCATCCACGATCCGACCTGTCGCTTCATGCACTTTGGTAGTGGAGCTGCGGAGTTTTACGGTGATCCCAGCTTCCTGTCACAGTGTATTGCAGATCTGTGTTTGGTGCGCCAGCCCGATCTCTGCGTTGTAGACGCGACAGAGTTCGTAACCACGAACGGCCCGGCAGGCCCAGGTGATATCCAAAGGCCGCAGAAGGTCGTGGTCGGAACTGACATGGTTGCTGTTGACGCCTATTGTGCCGAGGTCCGGGGGCTGCGTTGTGCGGAAGTCGATATGATTCGTATGGCCCGAGACCACGGAATCGGATCGATGGATATTGCCACGATGCGTGTGGAGGAAGAAACGCTTGGTGCGTAAACATTTGTGTTTCGGTAGAGGGGTGCTCGGCGTACTCTGTTGGGTTAGTCTAACTGCGGCACCCCTGGCATCACAGACGGAGAGCGTGTTGTCCTACCTGCCGGACGAATCTCTCCTAGAGGGGTGGGAAGCGCTCGGTGATCCCCAGACCGCTGAGGGCGACGACCTGTTTCTGCTGATCAACGGCGGCGCAGAGATCTACAACGAGTTTGGGTTCGTGCGGGCGGTGATGCACTCGTACGACAAGGGTGAAAAGTCTGTGAACCTGGAAGTGTACGAGATGGAAGACGTCGCAAGTGCGTACGGGGCCTACTCGTTCAAGACAAGCAGCGGTGGGGAATCGGTAGACATAGGCAGTGAGGCGAAGTTCGAAGAGTATTATCTGAATTTCTGGAAGGGCAACGTTGTCGTGACTCTCATCGGGTTCGACACCGACACGGAGACACGTGACGCCATTCTGGCTCTTGCCAAAATGGTCGAAGCGAAGATTACCGCCGGCGGTCATCGTCCGGAAATCGTCGATGTGCTACCGGAGCTTTCCTCATTAGGAGCGCGTGTTCATCCGACCTATGTGGAAGGGATCCTCGGACTCATCAATCGATACCGCTTTCGCACCGAAGATGTGTTTGGCTTCTCGAAGGCGGTGGTCGGGGAATATGACGACTATATGCTATTTGCGATGCCATACGACAATACGTCGGCTGCGGCTGAACACTTCGCTGCTGCGACACAAAAGATGAGCTCTAGCGGCCTGTTTGCCGATGTTGTCACAACCGACCGCGATTTTGCTGGAAAGGATCGCGACGGACGATTCGTCACGCTTCGACTGGTACGTGATTTTATCGTCGCCTACGTAGGCAAGGATATCGATCAGGCTTCAAATGCGCTGGAGCAATTGACTGAGCGAGTGGCGCAGTACCCCATAAGGCAAGAGCGCTAAAGGCCATCTGCCTCATCAGTCTATCAACAACTCAACTCCCCGACTTTTAGGGGCCGCGTCACGACCCCTGCGCTTGGACTAGGCGGGAATCTCGATGATCCCGAATCCAGGGTCGGTCTCGATCAGGTCCGACGGCTCGTCGCTGGGTTGTTGGGGCTCGAGCAGGCGGCCACATGCGGCTTCAAAATCAGCTCTGGCCAACTCGTCAGGGGTGAACACAAACCCTCGTGTGTTTGCTACGGCTGTCATTTCATTGCGGAGCTGCTCGTCAATAGCCATCCTTCGCATGAATGCAGCAACATCTCCTGTGGACATCGGTTCCTCCTCGCTTCGATAGTCGGCTCCTATCTATGTTGATCGACGGCCCCCCCGGCTGGGGTCCGTTAAGAAAACCTCATGTTTACGCTCGGCAACAACGAGCCCAGGACAAAACAAGCCGCAGGCGTAGCGCCGGTCTGTATGATTAGCTTCGGCTCCGATGAGCCGCGAAACTCAGAAGTTCACGGAGGACGGTGTTGTAGGGCGCCGCAGGCGAACGCACCGTCACTTAACAAAGTTATTGGAGGGAGCCAGAACTGGGAGAGGTAATTTACCGACACGTCGTAGGTGGCAGTCCTACGAGAGACGCAGGCCTTGCCTAATGCGTACGTTCTGCCAACTACTTCAATAGAAACCTCTCTCGAACAACAGGTTAGACCATATGACGCCCGACTATATAAACAGGGTTTTGTTGAAGGATCTCGAAGCGTTCCGAGACGAGCTCCGCGCCTACCCAGATGAAGCGGACGTTTGGGTGTGTCCTCCTGGCATCAAGAACTCCTGCGGCAATCTGATTCTCCATGTCACGGGCAACCTCCGTCACTTCATCGGTGCGCAAATCGGCGAATCTGGTTACGTGCGTGACCGCGACGCTGAATTCAGCGATGGCGGTGTTACTCGCGAAGAACTGGAGGAGAAGCTCAGTCGCACAAGCGAAGAGGTGACAAGCGCACTCGCCGGAATGGAAGAGAAACGGCTGAACGAAGAGTTTCCACTCGAGTTGTTGGGTGAACGAATGCCGACAGGGATGTTTCTTTTGAGACTCGTGAGCCACCTCGCGTATCACCTGGGGCAGATGAATTACCACCGGCGCGTCGCTACGGCCTGCGACGGCGAATCGGAGAATGTTGCGTGAGCGCCAACTCTTTGCGTTCTGAGCATACGCGCGCTGAAGTGGTGGCGCGCATCTTCGCGCTAAATCCGGAGAGCAGTGGCCTCTGGGGGGAGATGAGTACAGCCCGAGTGCTACCGCATCTCGCCGATGCGATGAGATTGGCATTCGAAGACGGGGAAGTTGTTACTGCGGACGCCGACGCACCGTTTGCAGCCAAACGGCGAGAATGGATTCATGAATGGCCGTGGCCAGAGGGCAAGGCGAAGTCTCCTCCGGAAGGAATGAAGACTCAGCCGACAAACTGGGAGACCGACGTCGCGTCGTTGGTGGATTCTATCGAGCGGTTTGCGAACCTGAATCCTGAGGAGCTTGCTGCATCACACCCTCTCTTTGGTCGGATGACGCTCAACGATTGGGATGCGTTGATGTTCAAACACCTCGACCACCACCTGCGGCAGTTCGGGGTCTGATCCGGCCAATGTTACCACTCTTGAAGTTCAACTGAGTATGCAGCGCGACTACATACTGCGGTTGATCGAACAGGCAGGCACGATCCTAAAGCACCTTCTGCAGCGCATTCAGGCTGAGCCGGTAACACTGGAAGAACGCACAAACGAGCTGAAGAGGGCAACGAACCTAGGCGGACTCGACCTCGACATGCTGCGGCTGTCAGATGTGGACGGTCTATGGCATCAAGTGGCGCTGACCGGCGAAGCCGACCCTGCCCGCACGTGGCTTGCGGCCGAGACACTATTTGCGGACGCGATAGCGTCTGAGATTGCCGGAGACAACGAAACTGCGGTGCAGTCGTACGTGAAGGCGGCGAGCCTTTTTCGACTCATGCAGCCGACGTGGGTGCTGCCGACGGGATTCCCCGAGGCGCCTGAGCGTGTGAACGAAATCGAGGGCAAGCTTGAGCTCTTGGGTTGATTTAGCCGCGGAATAACGCGGATTGACGCGGACAAAAGTGGGATTTGGTTGCCCTACCCCTCCCCCGTATGAATCGGCACGAAGGTGCTTGCCTGCCACCAACCTCAAGAGACTAATCCGCGTTCTTCCGCGTCCGTCCGCGGCTGATTACTCGTTTCAGACCCCGCCACGTCAGCGTGATCAGAAGGAGCGCAAGCAGCACTATCCACGGCAGGAACTTCACCCACCCTTGCTCGAACGAGACCAGCATTTCGCGGAACATGTCAAATAGCCAGACCAGCGAGGCAACCGAGATCAGGTGGCCGGCAAAGACGGAAGTGAAGACCACCCAGGTGCGCATGCCAAGTAGGTAACCAACAACTCCACCCACCAGCGCGCCGGTACTCCAGAACGGGAAGAAGACGAAAGTCCAAAGACCGACTACTCCCCATGGCTCGACCACCTTCCGATTCTTTTCGGCGTTGCGACGTACTCGCTCTACTGTGCCTCTAAGCAGGTGGTGACCGGCTACACCCTCGTACGTTGCAACCACCCATGGGTAGAGAACCAGCAGAAGAATGATGTCCTCGAGGCCATTTTGGAACAGCAGGTAGAACGAGCCGAACCCCGATGCGATCCCGTCGGCGATGCTGACGGCGCGGCCGAGGAAGAGAAGTTCGAGCACGAGGCGCCAACCCTGGGCATAGGGCTCCGGATCGACAGTGGCCCATATCACGAGCACGGCGGCCCATCCGAGAAAGATGCCCCAACCTATGCGGTGTATCCGCCGCAACTCGGACCGCATGGTCAGAGGAGCGGTGAGTAAGTCCTCATCACCGATCGTGTCTTCGTGCTCAACCATTTCGGCGGTCACGCGTAACGTCGATTCACCTGGTGAGTCTATACATCAGGATCGCTGCACGAGCGGTCGCGATCGGAAGGGATGTAAGAAACAGTTGATCGTCTTCGGAGTGTGCTCCCCGTCCGTGCGGCCCCAGTCCAGACAGAGCTTCCATGCCGTCCGCCACGAACGAAATGTCAGCTGCGCCTCTCGCGCCAGGGTCTAGCGGCTCGATTGGGCCATAACCGAGTGCCCGACTTATTTCGTCATAGATGACCATAAGCGAATCGTTGGCCGGTTCTGGCGACATTGCTGGGTAACCGTCATTGAAGGAAATCTCGGCGGTCGTGTGCGGCAGGTTCTGAGCAACGATCTCCCGCATTCTCTCCCGGGCCTGTTCCTTTTGCTCCTCAGCAATGAATCGCAGGCCACCGTGAACTGTCACCGCGCTCGGAATGACGTTCGTTTTCCCGTACACATCCCCGGAGGCGGTAGCCCTGTCGTAATTCACGTTGGTGCCGCCGAGTATTATGCCGGGGTTGAAAGTCAGATACTCGGGTCCGAGCACCTCTTGCCGAAACGCGTTGAGGATACGAGCAGCCTCAAAGATCGCGCCGCTACCGTAGGTGTCGCTGAAGATCTGCCCAGAGTGTCCGGCTTTGCCCGTGGTTGTGAGCATCCAGTTGCTACTCCCCCTACGCGCCACCGTAACGTTGTTGATTCCTACGCATCCTTCGAATCCCAACGCAACATCGCTCCGCTCGGCGGCAGCTATCAGGTCGCCTCGCACGATCGAGATCTCACCACCCGGTCGTTCCTCGTCTCCAATCATTGCGACGGTAACGGTCATGTCGTCGAGGAGTCCCGCCTGCTGTAGCGCTTTCAGAGCGTAGACGATCACAACGTCCCCGCCCTTCATGTCGGATGCACCGGGGCCGAAGAGCGTATCACCTTCGATAGAAGCTGTTTGAAACGGGCTGTCCTTCTCGAACACCGTGTCGAGATGGCCGATCATCAGCAGCTTTTTGCCGCGGGTGCCTTCGTGAGTCGCAAATAAATGGCCGCCTCGTTCGATCTCCGGAGGGAATCCGATCCAATCAGTCGTGAGACCAATTCCATTGAGCGCTTCGGAAAACACCGCGCCTACCTCACGCACACCATCAGAGTTGAGCGTGCCGCTATTGATGTTGACTACACGTTCGAGGAACTCCACCGCGTCCGCGTTGTTGGCTTGGACTATCTGGCGAAGCTCTCGCTCGACGTCGGAGAGGGTTGGCTGGACGTCGGGTTGTGTTTGCTCTTGGGCGGGCTCAGTACATGCCGAAGCCACGATTGAGCCGACCAAAGTGATCAGTGCAACGGAAATGCCTCTCCGTATGGCTGTCATCTCGGAACTCCCTCTGTGGTTGATATCAGAAGGTAGTTGGTGGGTGGGTGTAGTGGGAGGAGAGGGAATAGATGGACGGCAAGCGAGGAGCGGGAGCAGCGAGAGCGGCATAGGCGGCATACGTGGCACACGCGGCATGGATGGGGCGGCATACTCTAGCGCACCTATGTACTCGGCGACATTTTACCGGACGATGGGCCCTGAGTCGGTACCCACGGCTGAAACCGCGGCTCGGCAGTCTGTCGCTGGAAGTGACGTGGGCGCCGTCGCATTAGCGATGGTCTTTTGGCCGAGCCGCGAGTTCACTCGCAGAAAAAAGAAGGGATTCGATTATGAACAACCACATCGCTTTCTATCACGCCTCGAGAATGGGAGCATTGCTCACTCTGTGCGGTAGCCTTGCAACGCTCGCATGCTCCGGAGGTCAGGTGATAGATGAAGGTACACCGACATTCGAGGTCGACCCACACTGGCCCTTGCCGCTACCCAACAACTGGATTATTGGGCAGGTGTCGGGTGTTGCAGTTGATTCACGTGACCACGTGTGGATCGTGCACCGGCCTGGCAGCCTCACTCCAAACGAGATCGGGTCGGCTCAACAGCCACCGATTTCGGCGTGCTGTGATCCAGCACCGCCGGTGATCGAGTTCGACCAAGAGGGAAACGTGGTCCAAGCATGGGGCGGACCGGACACACACACTCCGTGGCCGAACGCCGAGCACGGCATCTTCGTCGACTATCAGGACAATGTCTGGATCGCCAGTTCAGGCGCCGCGGCAGACGTGGTTCTGAAGTACAGTCGTGACGGTGAGCTCTTGCTACAGATTGGCGAAGTCGGTCAGACCGGCGGCAGCGACCACACAACGCTGCTCGGCGGCCCAACGGATATCGCCGTCGATCCCGCCACCAACGAGGTGTACATCTCGGACGGTTACGGCAACAGGCGTGTGATCGTGTATGACGCGGTGTCCGGTGAGTACAAGCGCCATTGGGGGGCGTATGGCGATTCGCCCGACGACGGTGAACTCGAGCCGTACGATCCCGACACCGAGCCGGCGCAAACTTACAGAAGTCCGGTGCATTCGGTACGCCTTTCCCATGACGACCTGATCTACGTATCTGACCGTGTGAGCAATCGGTTTCAGGTATTCCAGAAAAGTGGCGAGTACGTGACCGAGGTATTCATCGCAACGTCGACTCTCTCCATGGGGTCTGTGTGGGACATCGATTTCTCACCTGACGCGGAACAGACCTACATGTACGTGGCGGATGGAACGAACAACAAAGTGTGGATACTCACGCGCGACGGCTACGAGATAGTCGGAGAGTTCGGCCGCAACGGACGCTACGCGGGTCAGTTCCATTGGCTGCATAGCCTAGCGGTTGACTCGCACGGCAACATCTTCACGGGCGAAGTTGATACCGGTATGCGGGTGCAGCGGTTTGTGAGGCAGTAGGGGGGTACACAGAATTCGAAGCACCGTGGACATTTA
Organism: Gemmatimonadota bacterium; assembly: GCA_039589395.1. Taxonomy (GTDB): domain Bacteria; phylum Gemmatimonadota; class Gemmatimonadetes; order Gemmatimonadales; family GWC2-71-9; genus JBDGYW01. Next base: position 12,562 of record JBDHHK010000030.1, on the reverse strand, counting down.
TGGTCCGCGGCTTGTATGGCATAGCGCTCAGCTGGCTCGACCAGTTTGAGGTATCTAAGGCGAACGAAATTGTGTCGTATGACACTGCCGGTGCTGCGAACGTAGTCTAAGTTCGTCGGACAACTTTTTCGGGGAGTAGATTTGGCGAAGAAACCCCAGGAACCCAAACGCGACCCACTGCAGGATGAGATCGATGCGCTGCTGAAGCAGCTGCCCGAGGCTGACCCGTCGCTTCAGAGCGATCCGGATGAGTCGTCAGCAAAGGCAGTTGACGAAATGCAGGATGATGTTGCCGCTGACTCTCCCGCGAGCACCGAACCCACCCGCCGCGACCGCATTTGGGTGTGGGTGCGTGTGGGCTTAGCGATTGTGTTGGGTGGGGCAATCACCCAATGGCCGCATCTCAGTGAGTGCGGGCTACCGTTATTCAGTTTGCTCGCGGCCCTTCTTGCGGTTGGTTTGGTGGGATTATGGGCGAGTTTATGGGCGTGGAAAATCAGAATGGGTGTAGCTCACCTACTCGGTCTTGTTGTGTTGGCATGGGGCATCACTCTTATTGTGGGGCAGGTGCTGCCGCGTATTGGGTACGCCGAATCACAGGCCGCCTGGAGTTGCCCGGAACCCGAGCCGGTTCCATTGGTGCGTGCGGATGGTGGGTTCCTCAGCCGACCGGATGGCACGTTCCTACGATACGAGGAACTTGGGTCGAGCCCGCCGACCGTCATTGCGGCCGGAGCGATGATGCTTACCGACGTGCTGAGTCCGTTGGCACAACAACACGGGATGGTTCTCTACGATCCCCGACGCCGTGGTCCGTCCCATTCTCCAAGCGATACGCTCGGCGTCGGCATCGACGTTGAGGTGGACGACATGGCCGCTGTGCGTCAGTACTTTGCCGCTGAGAGTTTGGCAGTTGTCGGTTGGGCTCACACCGCAGCAACCGTTGCGCGGTTTGCGGCACTTCGTAGGGATATCGTTACAAGAGTCATTCTCATCGGGGCAATTCCGCCGCGTCGTAGCAGTTACGAAATGGACTGGAGTCGCGGCCTGGGCCACGACACTCTGGGGTTGGAACTGCTCCGCATCTTACGAATACGCGGCGAGGACCAGGCCGACCAAGAAAACTTCTGCAGGCGTTATTGGGAGAGTGCCGTCCTTTGGCCATGGCTGGGTGACTCGACTGCGTTGGACCGTGTTTACCTGGATTTCTGTCGGTTCGAAAACGAGCAGCCCGACCGGCGAGAGGCGACCATAGCTCGATTGGAAGAAGCGTTTGGAGACTGGGATTGGACGGGCGCAGTTGCAGAGTACGCCGGGCCGGTATTGGTCATACACGGGGCCGCAGATCCCTATCCAATAGAAGGAGCGGAGGACTGGGTTCAGAGTTTCCCGAACGCACGGCTGCTATCAGTCGAAGGAGCCGGCCACGTACCGTGGCTCGAGCAGCCCGACGCCGTGCGTGGAGCAATTGAGACGTTCTTGGGAGGTCGATGGCCAGCGGGAGCCGTGCGAGATTCGGTTCAGTGACTTTAGAAATCCACCAACTCTCCCCGCTCATACCCACCCACCATCGCCTCCGCCAACCCGTCCGCCCACCGTAACTTTCCCTCCGCCGTTTCGGTTACGTGGACCGTCTCCTGGGGGAAGCTAGGCACATGCACCTCTGCCCCATGGATCATCTCGACGCACTGAACCTGCGGTCGCGCAGCTTCTAAGCCGCACGGAATCGGCCCGCTGCCGACCACCGCATTCACACACGCCCAGAGCTTACGTGTTTGGGTGGATACATTCGGCGACGGATACTCGATCGTCATTCCGTCCTGGAATCGAGCCGTAATTGGCTCCATCTCGCCCGGGAAGTCGATCGTTGCGTCCTCGAATTCGAGCACGAAACGTGGCTCGATTGCCTCGTGCTCGGCAATTGCATGCGAAGCGTAAATGAACAACTCCACGTCACCTGTCGCACGAACCTTCGCCGAGATGGTGTCGAATGTCTCAATCTCGTTGGCTCGCGCCAGTCGGACATCTACTTCTATTGGCTCCGTCGCACTATCCAACCCGTCACCGAATAGGAAAAACAAGTTGTGTAGGAAATGTGCCATCGCGTTGTTGGCCGGGCTGTCGAAGATCGCGCGCCCGGCAGCATCACGCTCTTTGCCTGCCCATTCGTTTCTGTTGTAGTAGCCCTCCGTTCTCGGCCACAGAGTGATGCACTTGCCACTCTTCGGAGCGCCGAACATACCGGCGAGGATGTCTTGTTTCAGTCTCAGTATCGAACCTGCGAATGACCACTGGTATCCCACCGCGACGAACCGCTCCATGCGATCGCGCGTTTCTATCATTCGATCCACATCCTTCGTCGATGCAGCCACAGGTTTCTCGACCAGCACATGACAGCCGTGGATCAAGGCTTCCTCTACTTGTTCTGCGTGCAGCTGTATCGGCGAAGAGATTACGGCCAGGTCGGCGGTGCTCTCCTTGAAGAAGAGATCGAACGACGCAAACACGGGTACGCCCAGAGAGGCCAGTTCTGCCAGATGGATAGAGCGCGCAGGCTCGGGATCGACTGCTCCGACGATTTTGCACCGCTTCCCTTGCTCTTCGTGCAAGAGAGCAGATAGGTACGCTTCACCATATCCGCCTATGCCAACGAGCAGGACCTTCACCGGATCTGCCATCATTCCTCCAACAAGTTCACATCTCGCGAGCTCCTCTAGATCCGCAGGCTCAGGATTTCCGTCACTTCTTTTTCGCCGAGGTCCGCATGTTCACCCACCTTCATGTCGCGGTTGGCGAGTCGTTTGGCGATGAGAGCGCAGGCTTCGCTGGGAACGTTATGATCGGAGAGTCTCGTTCCGATACCAAGTGACTGAAAGAACGAATCTGTCTTTCGTATCGCTTTTTTGACACGGTCGTCTTCATTACCATCGCGTATGTCCCAGATGCGTTCGCCGTATTGCAGCAACTTCTCTTTCTTTCGTTCCCGCTGGTGCGCCCATACACCGGGTTCCACGATGGCCAGTGAGGTACCATGGTCGACGCCGTACAATGCCGTGAGTTCATGACCGATTACGTGAGCCGCCCAGTCTGTCGGCACGCCGAGGCTCAACCATCCATTCAGGGCGTTGGTGGCGCACCACATGATGTTTGCTCGCACCTCGTAATCGTTGGGACGATCTAGCGCCTTGGGTCCCTCTTCGATCAGCGTCCTTAGTATTGCCTCCGCTTGGCGGTCCTGAAGTGGGTTTGGCCCTGGGTAGGTAGCGTATTGTTCTACTACGTGGACGAATGCGTCCACAATTCCGTTCGCTGTTTGGATCGGGGGCAGCGAGTACGTCGTCTCGGGATCCAGAACGGAGAAGGCCGGCCGCACCAGATCGCTGCCGAAAAACAGCTTCTCATTGGTGCTCTCGCGGCTGATAACCGAGCCCGCATTCATCTCGGAACCGGTGGCTGGAAGAGTGAGCACGGTACCGAGAGGGATTGCGGCTTCTACGGGAGCCCATTTCTTCAGTATGCCCCAGGCGTCGTTGCCTCTGTACTTCGCGGCGGCAGCGACGAACTTGGTCGCGTCGAGCACCGAGCCACCGCCTATCGCCAATAAAAAGTCACGATCCGTCTGTTTGGCTTTGTCGACAGCCTTCATGCATGTGTCGAATTGTGGGTTCGGTTCGATCCCACCGAATTCCTCGACCTGAAAACCCGCGAGGGCCGCCATCGCCTGGCCGTAGACGCCGTTTCGTTTGATCGATCCTCCGCCGTAAAGCAGTAGAGGCCTCGAACCGGCGGGCACAAGCTCAGAGAGCTTGGCAATTGTTCCCTTGCCAAAGACGAGACGAGTCGGATTGAAGTACTCAAAATTGCGCATGGAATCCTCGGTTTGTGTTCAGTATACGAACTTAGGCGTGGTGCGAGGCATCCGCGAGGCGCTTGCCTGATTCTTTCCCTTGCTACATCCTACCTCAATGTCTGATCTCCCGAGCCTAGAGTTCCTCGAGCTTCAGGAAGCGGTCGCGGGTCGTTACTCGCTCGAACGGGAACTCGGCCGTGGAGGCATGGGGATCGTCTTCCTTGCAAAAGATGTCGCACTCGACAGGCCCGTTGCCATCAAGCTGTTGCCACCCGAGCTCGCGGAGCAGCAGGAGCTGCGCGAACGGTTCTTAAGGGAGGCACGGACCGCCGCGAAGCTCTCCCACCCCAACATAATTCCTGTCTTTTCGGTTGAAGAGGTAGGAGAGTTTGTCTTCTTCGTCATGGCGTACGTCGAAGGCGAGACGCTCACGGAGAGGATTGGCGCGAAGGGGCCACTCACTCCGTCCGAAGCGGTAAACGTCTTGCGTGAAGTGAGCTGGGCACTCGAACACGCGCATTCGCAAGGTGTCGTGCACCGCGATGTAAAGCCAGACAACATCATGGTGGAGAGTGCGAGCGGTAGAGTGCTCGTGACTGATTTTGGAATTGCACAGGTTGCCGGTGTGGGGGTGGATACCGATTTCGGGGAGATGTTTGGGACTCCGGCGTACATGAGTCCCGAACAGTCGATAGGTGAATCGGTCGATAACCGATCCGACATATACTCGTTCGGACTGGTGGCGTTTCTGGCGTTGGCAGGCCGACACCCATTCGAGGCGAACGAGCCATCGGACTATCTTGCGCATCACATCAGAACTCCAGCACCGCGGCTAGTGACGGTGGCGCCCGGTGTTCCACGTACGCTCTCCGCGATCGTCGAACGATGCCTAAAGAAAGAACCGAAGGAGCGAATCCAAACGGGGCATGAGCTTGCAGACGCCCTCGGCACGTCTCTGGAAAGCAGGCGCGAAATTCCGGTGCCCGTACGGCTGTTCGTACAGCAGGCAAAAAAAAGTCAGGAGCAAAGCCATTACGTCGCCGCACCGCTGTTTGGGCTGTGGTTGAGTTTTCCGCTGTCGTTCGTCTCGCCAATCCTGGGTGCGGCGTCCATAGTCGGGTTTGGAGGCATACCGTTTGTAGCGGCAGGCCTCAGAATGCGCAGAGTCGTGAAGTCCGGCTATGGGCGCGAAGACGTCGTCCAGGCGTTTCAGCGTGATCTAGAGTCCCGAGACGAAGAACTGAGGTTCCTGTTTGGGCCCGATTACAAGAACACAGGAAAGACTCTGCGAAAGCTCGCCTATGGCGCATTGGGTCTTGCCACGGTCACCGTGATTGGCGCAGTGTCGGCGGAGAGCTATGGGCTGTTGGCGAGTGCGGGAGTGTTGGCACTGGCGGGTGGGGTGTTGGGGACTCAATCTGAAAAGAGGTCGGACCGGCGTCATAGACGGCGTTTCAAGTTCTGGAACCGACGCTTCGGAAAGTGGTTGTTCAAGGTCGTCTCCAAGGGCGTCAAGGCTAAGAGGCAAATCCCAACCCTCACCAACAGACCGACCGAGCTCGCTGTCGGAATGGCTGTCGAAAGCCTCTTCGAATCGCTGCCCAAGGAGACACGAGCCTCAATGGAGGATTTGCCCGAGGTCGTGGCGGGCCTTGAAGCCGACGCTCAGCGCATGCGCGAACGTATCGAGGATTTCAACAGCATGCTTCAACATGCTGGCCACGACGTTGATGTGAGTGGCGAGCACGAGACCGCCAAGCTAGAAAAACGCTCTAGTGCTGCTATCAGAATCGAAGAGCTTCGCGACGAGGCTCAACAGCGCCTCGCCGAGAGTGTGGCGGCATTGGAGAACTTGCGCGTTGACCTCTTACGTCTCCGGGCTGGCACGGCGAATTTGGAAAGCGTGACTACCAAGCTCGGTAAGGCACGGGACATTGCGGAGCAGGTCGATCGCTTGTTGGAGAGTCAGCTCGAAGTCGAGAAACTGCTCGAGTGACAAGAACAAAGGATTTGGCACTTGAAGAATGAGGGAGCCGTGTCACCGCTCCGAATCGGGACCAGAGACTCGAAGCTCGCTCTTTGGCAGGCGGAGCACGTGGCAGGCCTGATAGGTGAGTTGCCTGGATCCCCACCCGTTCAACTGGTAAGGATCAAGACGACCGGTGATCTGATTCTTGATGCACCGCTCTCTAAGGTTGAAGGCAAGGGATTTTTCACCAAAGAAATCGAGCGGGCGCTGCTGGACGGCAGTGTGGACATAGCCGTTCACAGCCTCAAGGACTTGGAGACGAAACTTCCCGACGGCCTGATCCTACCGGCGATTCTCGAGAGGGAAGACCCACGGGATGTGTTGATTGCACCGCCTGGCACCAGCGTCGAGACTCTGCCAGCGGACGCGGTCGTGGGAACTAGCAGTCTGCGGCGAAAGGCGCTTTTGGCACATTGGCGATCGGATCTACACATCCGTGACTTGCGCGGAAACGTGCCGACGCGGATACAGAAATATCTGGATGGTGAGTACGACGCGTTGATACTTGCTGCTGCAGGCGTAAAGCGACTCGGGATGGACGAACACATTGCCAACTTCCTAGCTCCTGAACGTTTGTACCCCGCGGTGTCCCAAGGTGCAGTGGCCGTTCAGATTCGCGACGGCGACGAAACGACAGGGCTGTGGATTACACCATTGGATCACATACCCACGCGGCTGGCTACAATGGCCGAGCGATCGTTATTGAGTACGCTCGAGGGAGGTTGCCAGGTCCCGGTTGGTGCGTTGGCAACCACAGATGCTGGTGACCTGGCTCTGTCGGCGGCCATCTGCTCGCTAGATGGATCAATGGTTGTACACGGGGCCGAATCGGGGCCAGAGGGTAACTGCGAAGAGATCGGGCGGGCTCTGGCGGAGGACTTGCTGTCGCGTGGTGGCGCAGACATTCTCCAAGGCATTCGTGAGCATCAAGGAGAGTAAGGCATGACTTACCCAGAACGTCGCATGCGGCGGCTTCGTAGCAACGCCATATGGCGTCGAATGGTGCGGGAAACCAACCTGACGGTGGATGACCTCGTTTACCCCCTGTTCGTGGTGCCGGGAAAGGACGTGAACAAGCCTGTGCCAAGCATGCCGGGTGTGTCGCAGCTGTCGGTGGATCGACTGGTCGTGGAGGCTCTGGAAGTGAGTGCATTGGGTATTCCCGCAGTGCTCGTCTTTGGTGTACCGGATAAGAAGGACGCCCGTGGGAGCGAAGGATACGATCCCGATGGTATCGTGCCGAAGGCGATTCGCCGTATCAAGAGCGCGGTGCCGGACCTGTTGGTCTGGGCCGATGTTTGCCTTTGTGAATACACCGATCATGGACATTGCGGCTTGCTCACGGAGGACGGCGACGTCGATAACGATGCAACACTGCCGCTGCTTGCCGAAGCAGCACTCGTTTACGCTCAGGCAGGTGCAGACGCTGTAGCACCCAGCGACATGATGGATGGTAGGGTGGGCGCTATTCGAGAGGTGTTGGACGAGTACGCTTCAGCCTTCTATGGTCCTTTCCGCGACGCTGCCCACTCCGCACCCAGTTTTGGAGACCGGCGTGGTTATCAGATGGACCCCGCCAATGGCGACGAGGCTCTGGAGGAAGTGGCTCTGGATCTCGAGGAGGGTGCAGATATCGTGATGGTTAAACCAGCTGGTCCATACCTCGATATCCTCTGGAGGGTGAAGGAAGCGTTCAACGTTCCCACCGCTGCGTACCAGGTATCTGGCGAGTACACCTTGATCAAAGCTGCCGGCGAAAAGGATTGGGTGGATGAGAAACGCGTGGCACTCGAAAGCCTGCTCGGAATCAAACGGGCCGGTGCCGACATCATTCTCACCTACTACGCCAAGCACGCCGCAGCATGGTTGAGCGAGGAGGGTCGCTGAAATGATTGAAGAATGCCGTGGCTTCGATTGCTCGAAGAGTCGCGATCTCTACGAGAAGGCCAAAGGCCTGATACCGGGAGGCGTCAATAGCCCGGTGCGGGCTTTTGGCTCTGTGGGCGGATCTCCACTCTTCATCGAACGCGCTTCCGGTGCAAGAGTGTGGGACGTCGACGGCAACGACTTCTTGGACTTCGTCGGTTCCTGGGGACCAATGCTGCTCGGCCACAACCATCCGGATGTTTTGAAAGCCATTACCGACGCTGCGCAAAACGGTACCTCGTTCGGTGCGCCAACGCCGGGTGAGGTGAGTTTGGCCGAACTGGTGGTGGCTATGGTTCCATCCGTGGACGTCGTACGATTCGTCAATTCGGGCACCGAAGCGACGATGAGTGCGGTCAGGCTGGCGCGCGCGGTGACTGGAATGCCCAAGGTCGTAAAATTCCGAGGCGGGTATCACGGTCATGCGGACTCCTTCCTCGTGGAAGCCGGCTCGGGGTCTGCGACATTGGGAGTACCCTCGAGCCCGGGTGTCACAGATTGTATGGCGGCAGACACACTGGTTGCGGACTACAACGATCTCGATTCGGTGGGGATGCTGTTCGAAGAGAACATTGGGCAGGTGGCGTGTGTGATCGTGGAGCCCGTTGCTGGCAATATGGGGTGCGTCCCACCGGAACCGGGCTTCCTGGAAGGATTGAAAGAGATCTGCGATGACCGCGGTGCACTCCTAGTGTTCGACGAGGTCATAACCGGATTTCGCGTTGCCCCGGGTGGAGCACAGGAACGCCTAGGTGTTCTTCCCGACCTGACGACGCTGGGGAAAGTGATAGGGGGTGGACTCCCCGTGGGTGCGTACGGCGGCAGCGAAGAACTGATGAGTAAGGTCGCACCCGTCGGTGCTGTGTACCAAGCAGGTACTCTGTCGGGCAATCCGCTTGCTATGGCCGCCGGCGCAGCGACGCTGTCGCATCTGAAGGACCACTCCGAGGTATACGAATACCTCGAGAAGCTTGGAGTGATGCTGGATACGGGCTTTGGTGAGCTGATCCGAGACAACGGCTACCCTCTGTGCTGGAACCGATTTGGTTCGATCGGAACGCTCTTTTTCACAGAAGGGCCGGTCACCGGTTGGGGAAAAGCCGCGCAAGTCGACCGCGGTAAGTTCTCCGATTACTTCATGAACATGCTGGCCCGCGGCATCTACCTAGCGCCGAGTCCGTTCGAGGCGATGTTCCTATCGACGGCGCATACAGAGGTGGATATCGAACGTACGATCAGCATCGCCGGCGAATCGCTTGCGGCGGTGTTTGGGGCTTAACCTCGCACCCAGGAGCAGCGTTCTACTAAGACGGCCAGAGCCAGCCGAAGACACAACCAGTGAGAAGCCCGTAGGCAAGCCCGTCGAGTACCAGCTTTCCCGTATACTTCCACGGTCGTCCGAACCACACGGACTCAGGCACTACTGCGGCTGCGTATGCCAGCCAACCAACGGTCGCAGTAATTCGAAACACCGACAAGAAGCTCGCCCCTTCCGGTATCGTTCTGCCTGCCACGTAAGCCACCAATACACTCACCACGATATTGAATAGGAACGAGATCACCATCGGTTTCCCCATAGCAGGCACACCACGGGGCACGATGGTGAAGAACCCGGCCGGTCCTTCCTCGAACTTTTTTTTGACCTTCGGGTCGTTCATCTCTTCACGTGAAGCGAGATGGGGCAGATCGTACATACCGGGAGCGATGTCTTGTGGTTTCATCGCGTCCCTCACAGTGTCCTCTTTGGGAAATCCCTTGAAGTCGGACTTGTGGTGGGGCAGCGCGATCCACACCAACGCGGTGGCGATCCACACCACCACGGCAGCAATCAGAATTGGGATCAGAAGCGAGACGATAGTGACCACGATTGCCTCACTGGCTCACACCTTCCGGGGCCAACTCGGCCAACGCGGCGGTGAGTAGAATGATCTGTTTGGTGCCAATGCGCGCCGACTCGATGTCGGACCACTCGGTGAGTGTGTGCTGATTGCCTCCGTACGCACGGCCCACCGATATCGAAGGGATACCTCGTACGACACCTGCGTTTGAATCGGTTGAACCGCTCGCTCTAGCGGCTGGTCGATTTCCAAAATCGTGCCCCAGGTACTTCAAGACGTCGACAGCCGTCTGCACGATTGGGTGTTCTCTACGGTCGGCCAACTGGTCCGGCGTGCCACCAGCCGGGCTCTGTGAGATGACCTCGCGCCTGAATTCGACTCGCTCTTCCTGAGCCGCCTCAGCACAGGTATTCACGATGGTCGTGTCGAGGTGCTCCAACAGCACCGGATCGACCGTGCGCAGGTCAACGGTAAAGGAAACCACCTGTGGAATGGCGTTCACGACCTCGCCGCCCTCTACGATCCCGACATTGTAGACGGCGCTGACCGGCGCGTTGCGGTCGGGAAGCGGAATTTCGTAGATCCCCAAAATGCAGCGTGACGCCGCACGGGCGGGGTGCGGTTTTCCCCTCGAACTGACTGTGTGCGAACCCTCGGCCGAAAACACCATTCTCGACCAATAGATGCCTAAGGCTCCATAGCTCACCGTTCCTATCCCACCGTCCAGAGCAACTAGCATATCAGTGACGACGGGATTGTGGTCTAGCCAATACTTCATGCCCTGAAGGCCGAGTTCCTCCTGCACCGTTCCGATGAAGTACACGTCCCCTTTGGTCTGAACGTTGGCAGCAAACATCGCTCTTGCCGCAGTCAGCATGTTTGTGACTGACGCACTGTTGTCGAAAATGCCTGGCGCATGCAGCCGACCGTCGGCTCGCGTAACGGTGTGGTCAGCATCCAGTGAATGCACTGTGTCGATATGGGCGGCAAAGACAATGGCGGGTCCATCACCGGTGCCCGGGCGCTTCGCAATCACGTTCCCAATAGAGTCGACAGACACTTCCAGGCCAAGTAGCTCGAGTTGCCCCCTTAGATACTCTCCGCGCACCTTTTCGTGGCGTGATTGCGCCGGTATCTCAGTGATTCGAATCCACTCGTCAACTTGTGTGTCGAAGTTGTCATCGACGTACGAAAGGGCGTCCCGCACCGACGGCACGGCTGCTAGGTCGGTCGAGAAGTTGCTCGGATAACTCTGCTGGGCCGACATGCTTTCGATGGTAAGGAACGACGCGACCAACAACGCGACTAGACAGGTACGCATTGGATTTCCTCGTTTTTTCTGGGATGGCTCTCAGTAACACAAGCTAGTGCGGAGATCCACTGCCCGCGAGCCTGAGCTCGGTGTATGCGTTAGCGGAGATGTTTGTCAAGAAACTCGTGAAACCTGGCGACGTACTCATGTCCCCCGATGTAGTGCGTGTCGTTGTGTCCGGCGCCCGAGATTTCCACAAGTTCTTCGGCGCGCCCTAGGTCAGCCACCTGACGTCCCATCTCAATTGGGGTGATCCAGTCTTCTGTGCCGTGGAACACAAGCAGTGGGATCGTGAGCCTTTCCGCGCGACTCAGGTTGTCCAACGTGAGCCGTGTCAGAAAAGTGGGCATGAACCTATAGTGCAACCGCGCCATCTCGCGCGCGTTTGAAAGAGGAGAATCCAAGACTAGAGCGCGCACTCGCCTCTCGGTGGAGATGTGCATGGCTGCCGCACTCCCTATCGAGCGACCGTAGACTCCAATACGAGTGGAATCGATCTCCGGACGCGAGGTCAGGTAATGCCATGCGGCTTCAGCGTCCAGATACACCCCCGCTTCGGTCGCCTTGCCGTCGCTGGTCCCGTAACCTCGGTAGTCCAATACCAGCAATCCCATTCCTGGAGGGCGAAACCGAATGATGGACGGAGCAATCCCCTCAACTGTTTCCATGTTTCCGTAGAACCAGATGATTGCCGGGGCCTTCTCAGCGGAGTCTGGCGCGGGGCTGGGCGGCAAATACCAACCTCGAAGAGTCACGCTGTCTGTGGTTGTCACCGACACTATCGTTCCGTCGGTAATCCCGAATGTTGCTGGCAACGGCAGGGGAGATCGTGGGGCTGGGAATGCCAAGCGGTCCTGGAGTTTCCATGCTAGGACGGCAAGCAGCACATAGACCAGAACCAGTGTGAACGCGACCGTGAGCAACCACTTGAGAGTGACAGTCATCGCAACAGTGGATCTGCCGCTGAGTAACGCGGAAAAACGCAGAGGGTGTATTTCTCCCAACCCGCCTCGACAAAACCTACCTCTTCACTCCGCGTACATCCGCGGCCAGAAAAACTTGGTGGAAAATGCAATCGAGCGGTTTTCATGGTGCACAGAATCTAATCGAGAGGGCAAGTACGGCGCGCCGCGCGAACCCAGACTCGTACCTCGGCCTCGTTGGGACGAGCAGCCGATTTCGCGCGCACTATCCTGCTGAAGAGAGTGCCAGGATCTTGTCGCGAAAGCTCGCAAACATTCTCGATTCCGAGTTCGACCAATCGAGCGACGTGCCGACTGCCAATTCCGCGCGTTGTCGCGAGTTGAGCCGTCTGAACGAGAGCGGTTGCTTCGTGAATTGGCATCGTCTCTTCCACGGTGAGTTCGTTCGGATCCGCCGTTGCGAGATCGAACGTGCTGTTGATATTCGCATTTTTGAATGCAAGCTGATTGCTCGGGTTGACACCCGGTAGGTCGGAGAGCCGCGGTACGGTCGAGCTGATGGTGAGGCGCTCCATTCCCACCAGTGTTGCTGCCGAGAGCGCTAACGCGAGCAGCATTCCGAGCATCATCCGCCCGCGCTTGAGGACGGCGGTACCCTCCAGTGGAGCTGCTACGCCAAGCAGG
>JBDHHK010000029.1:0-30019 GCA_039589395.1 Gemmatimonadota bacterium | reverse complement strand
TGTATCCCTGCACGGATGTTCGACCTCCCCATCGACTATGACAGTCTGTCAGAAGCCGGGTCCATCATGGGTTCGGGAGGCATGATCGTGATGGATGAAGACACCTGCATGGTGGATGTGGCTAAGTACTTCATGCATTTCCTCAAGGACGAATCCTGCGGAAAGTGCTTCACGTGCAGGAAGGGCACCCAACGTATGTACGAGATCCTCGATGCCGTCACCAAGGGTAAGGCGACATTTGAGGACCTGGATCTCCTAGAGGAGCTTGCCCACGTGGTGGCGGACACGACGATGTGCGGTCTGGGACAGTCCGCGCCGAATCCGGTGCTAAGCACACTGCGTTACTTCCGTGAGGAGTACGAGCGGCACATCGTCGAAAAACGATGTGATGCCCTCGTCTGCAAAGAACTCGTGGGTGCTCCGTGCCAATCTGCGTGTCCGTTGGGGACAGAGGCGTGGCGATATGTGGCTCACATCGGCCGGGGTGAATATGAAGAGGCGTACGAGGTCATTCGTGAGCCAAACCCATTTCCCTCCGTATGCGCTCGTGTCTGTCACCATCCCTGCGAGGAAAAGTGCCGGGCAGGCGCCATGGGAAGCGGTCCCGTTGCGATCAGGGCTTTGAAGAGATTCATCACCGATCGGATCGAGCCTTCGTCCTACGAGCCACCGAAGGAGGATTGGTCCCTCGGAGCGCCACCACGAGTGGCTGTCATTGGCTCGGGGCCAGCAGGTCTCACCGCTTCCCATTACCTGTCGCGCAAGGGCTGCGACGTAACCGTCTTCGAGGCTGAGAAGGTGCCCGGCGGCATGCTGACGTGCGCCATACCCTCGTACCGCCTGCCCCGCGAGGTCATCGACAAGGAAATCGAGTCTTTGCTCGACGAGAACATCACATTGGAATGTGGAACGGCGCTCGGTCGGGACTTCGATATCGACGCTCTGTTCAACGAAGGTTATGGAGCTGTGCTCCTCGCAATCGGTGCTCACAAGAGCAAACCCCTACGGTTGGAGAACGAGAACGTCGATGGAGTCTACCCCTCTATCGAGTTCCTCAAGTCATACAACCTGGACGAGGAGCAACTCGCACATGGTCGCGTGGGCATCATCGGGGGCGGTAACTCGGCGATTGACGCGGCTCGCATGGCGCTACGCCTGAACGAGGTGGAGAGCGTCACCATCCTCTACCGACGTACCAGAGACGAGATGCCTGCATTCTCCGAGGAGATTGAGGCTGCCGATCAAGAGGGCATTAGGATCGAAACCCTCGTATCGCCTACCAAGATCATAAGCGAAGACGGAAGACTCACGGGTTTGGAGTGCATCAGGAACGAGTTGGGTGACGCTGACGATAGCGGACGCCGCAGGCCGGTACCCCAAGAAGGTACAGAGCATGTGATTGATCTCGACACGTTGATCGTTGCGATCGGTGAGGATTCGGGAATAGACGCGGTAACGCCAGCCAAGTCGAGTGGGCTCGAGATCACGAACTGGAATACGGTCCAGGCTAATCCCGCAACCATGCAGACAAGCCGCGAAGGAGTCTTTGCCGCGGGAGATGTGGTTCGCGGTCCCAATACCGTGGTCGAGGCCATCGCGGACGGGAAACGGGCCGCCACGGTCATCGAACGATTTCTCAAGAAGGAGCCCTTGCTCCAACCCATCACTCCGACACTGCCACGAGTCCGAGTGGAACCTGTGCAGGATAAGGACGCCCTGCGCGCGGCGCGAGCTGAAACGCCGCGAGCGCCGGCTGAATGGCGCCGCCGCAACTTCGTGGAGGTCGAGGTGACTTTGTCTCCGACCGAAGCAAGGCGAGAGGCTCTTAGGTGCCTTCGCTGTGACTTGGAGTTCACGGCTCGCGGAGAAGAACAAAACAAAGAGAAGGAAGCTGGGAGGCAGACAGCGTGATTACTCTGAGAATAAACGACTTGGAAGCATCTGTGGAGGAGGGGACCACAATCCTCGAGGCTGCTCAGGCCTTGGGTTTTCCCGTCCCCACACTCTGTTACATGGAAGGTCTTTCGCCATACGGTGCATGCCGACTCTGCGTCGTGGAGATCGGAGAGGGAGAGAAAGCCAAGCTGGTCACGTCTTGCACGCACCGCGCTCAAGAGGGTCTCGTCGTTCGGACAGCCTCTTCGCGGGTTGTGAGGGCGCGCAAGATGACATTGGAACTTCTGCTCGCATCGTGCCCCCAGTCCAAGGTCATTCAGGATTTGGCGGCTCAACACGAGATCCGCACTCAACGATTCAAACAGGAGTACGAGGACTGCATCCTCTGCGGACTCTGCGTGCGGATGTGCGAAGAGCAGATGATGGCCAAAGCAATCGGCTTTCGCGGGCGCGGAGAACACCGCACCATCGGCACGCCCTTCGATATCAAGTCAGAGGAGTGCCGCTTGTGTGGAGGATGCATTTACGTCTGCCCGGTTTGCACACTGCGTTGTACGTACAACCAGCCCGAGAAGGCCATTTGCGGCGGATGTGCCAACCTCGCCCCACCCTGCGTAGAAAAGGACCGGTTCGACGACATGATGTGCTACATGGAACCCTGTGTGGCTTGTGAGGTCGTGCCGGACAAACAACCGGCGCCGGTTACAAAGGACAATGAGCATAAAGGAGCAGAACGCCATGTTGCAGACACTGTCTAGAGTCAATTCTTCCGCAGCGACGCTGACCAAAAACCGGACCGAGGGGTCGGTGACACCCAACTCCGGCATGTGCGTCACTTGCGTAGATGGTTGCGTTGGGATGTGCGAGATCGGCAAGTCCGCGTATCGCGGCCATGAGGTGATCTATCCTCAGCCCTTCGGTGTCATCACGACTGCGTCGGAGAAGGTCTACCCGATCGACTACTCGCACTTCAACATCATGGGTACCGCGGTAGGTGCACACGGGATCGAAGCTGATTCGGATAAAGCCATCTTTCCCAACGTGAACCTCGAAGTCCACTTCGGCCACGACAAGGGACTCAAGTTCCGGTACCCGTGGATAATCCCCGGCATCGGTTCCACGAACATTGCCAAGAACAACTGGGAGGGTCTGGCCATTGGATCAGCTTTGGCCGGTACGGGCCTCACGATCGGCGAGAACGTAGTCGGTATGGATCCGGAGGCAAAGCTCGAGAACGGCAAGATTCTGAGCACGGTAGACCTCAAGAGAAGAGTGAAGCTCTACCAGGACAATCAGAGAGACGGCTACGGTGCAATCATCCTCCAGGGCAACGTCGAAGACACGAGACTCGGGGTCCAGGAATATGCTATCGCGGAGCTCGGCGTCGTGGTCGTGGAGATCAAGTGGGGTCAGGGCGCGAAAAACATCGGGGGTGAAGTCAAGATCACAGACCTCAAGAAGGCTCAGCTTCTATATGAACGAGGTTACGTAGTGCTGCCCGACCCTACAGACCCCGTCGTCATCGAAGCCTTTGAAAAGGGTTCCTTCAAGGAGTTCGAACGACACTCGCGGATCGGCATGGTAACTGAGGAATCCTTCGCCCGGCGCGCCGAAGAACTGCGTGCGGCAGGTGCAAAATACATCTTCTTGAAGACTGGAGCATACCGGCCCTCCGACCTCGCCCGGGCAGTGAAGTTCTCGTCGAAGTACGGGATCGACCTGCTCACTGTCGATGGCGCGGGCGGCGGCACCGGCATGAGCCCATGGCGGATGATGAACGAATGGGGAATGCCGCCGGTCGAACTCCATTCTCTGCTATACGAGTACACCAAGCAAATGGCCGACAAGGGCGAACACGTGCCAGCCGTAGCCGTAGCCGGTGGCTTCACCTTCGAAGACCAGATATTCAAGGGACTGGCTCTGGGCGCGCCTTTTGTGAAGCTGGTGGGCATGGCCCGTTCGCCGATTGCTGCCGCCATGGTGGGTAAGACCATCGGACGGACCATAGACAAACACGAGCTCCCAGTATACGTGGAGCGCTTCGGTAAGACCAAAGACGAAATCTTCGTGACCTCGCCCGAGTTGCGAAAGGAACTCGGAGACGAAGAGTTCGAACGGCTTCCCACCGGAGCCATCGGCCTCTACACCTACTACGAGCGACTCGCTCAAGGCCTCCGCCAGCTCATGTGTGGTTCCCGGAAGTTCGACCTGAGCCACATTTCCCGTGATGACATCGCATGCCTCACGAAAGAAGCGGCTGATGTGAGCGGCATTACCCACATCCAGGATTTGGACAAAGTGGAAGTACAGGAAATCCTGAACGCGTAAGCTGAAAGAGTGGGTCGATGAGGTCGCGTCGGCCCACCTATTCAATATGCGGGAAAGGCGACTGGCCATGACGGGAAAAAAACGCAGCG
The DNA here is from genome assembly GCA_039589395.1 of Gemmatimonadota bacterium. Taxonomy (GTDB): domain Bacteria; phylum Gemmatimonadota; class Gemmatimonadetes; order Gemmatimonadales; family GWC2-71-9; genus JBDGYW01. The sequence goes on along the minus strand of JBDHHK010000029.1, from coordinate 25,706 downwards.
CTCGGCCTCAGAAGAGTAAGGGATCCAACAAACGCTCCTCACCGCCCAAAGAGGCCTTCACACGTATCGGAACGGGGGAGATCGGAGGAAAAGCACAAGGCCTCGTATGGGTCCACTCAGTATTACTGGAGAAGTTTGATAAACAGGCCTATCCGGTATTCACCATAGACATCCCCTGGTTCTGGGTAATTGCCAGCGATTGGTTCGACCAGTTCATGGAAAGAAACGGCCTTTACGACATTGCGCTCTCGGATACGCGGGATCCGCATATGGCGAACGCTTTTCAGAAGGCGGAGCTACCCGCAGAGCTGGTGGAAGAACTGAAAGACCTCATTGCCGGCGTGCAACTACCTCTTGCCGTCCGATCCTCCAGCCTTATGGAAGATGCCCTGAAGCAACCGTTCGCTGGCGTGTACGCCACCAAGATGGTTCCCAACAACCAGTTCAGCCCCGAGGCGCGCCTTCGAACCCTGTTGGAGTCGATCAAATTCGTCTATGCATCAACCTTTGCCCAAGACGCCAAGAGCTATCGCCAGGCCATTGGCCGCTCACACCGTGATGAGAAGATGGCGGTCATCATTCAAGAAGTTGTGGGCCAACGCCACGGCGATCGGTTTTATCCAAATGTCTCCGGTGTGGCCCGCTCCTACAACTTCTATGCATTTGGCCATGCCCAACCAGAGAACGGCGTAGTGAGTCTGGCACTCGGTTTGGGGAAGACCATAGTAGACGGGGGGCGATCCTGGACATACTGCCCGTGCTATCCTAGAGCGAAACCTCCTTTCGGCTCCACAAAAGAGTACCTCGACCAGACCCAAACCCATTTCTGGTCGGTGAGTATGGGCATGCCTCCAACGTACGATCCGATCCATGAAACGGAGTACCTGTTCGAAGGCAATCTCACACACGCCGAGGAGGACGGTGTGCTCCGGGAGGTGGCTTCGACCTACGATCTCCAATCCGACCGGATTACCCTGGGCATAGGGCCTCCTGGACCCCGTGTGCTGGATTTTGCGCCCATCCTCGAGCTCGACAACATCCCCTTGAACGACGTGGTGCAAGACCTGCTCACTCTATGCGAGGAAGCAATGGGAAACCCGGTGGAGATCGAGTTTGCCGTGAACTTCAACGAGGACGGGAGTGGCCGTGCCCGGTTGGGTTTCCTCCAAGTTCGACCGACGTTCGTCTCCAAAGACGTAGTGGAGGTTTCCGAGCAGGAACTTACCGGAGACAACGTCTTCCTCGCGTCGGAGGAGGTCTTGGGCAATGGACACCTGGAGACCATTCAGGATGTCGTCTATGTCAAGCCGGATGACTTCTCCGCCAAGGATACGTGGTTGATTGCCTCGGAGCTTGACGAGATGAACCGGCGTCTTCTCGAGGCGCAACGTCCATACCTCCTGGTGGTCATCGGACGTCTCGGAACCGCCGATCCATGGCTAGGCATTCCGGTTAGGTGGGGCCAAGTGTCCGGTGCCAAGGTCGTTGTCGAGACTTCCACCTCCGCCATGAACGTGGACATGAGCCAGGGGTCACATTTCTTCCACAACCTGACCTGTCTCCGAATTCTCTATTTCTCAGCCGACAAGACCGGCCAATACCCCGTCAACTGGGAGTGGCTCGAATGCCAGAAGGGCGTGCATGAGTCGCAGTACGTGCGTCACGTCGTCCTGGACGAACCGCTTCACATCAAGGTGGACGGAACGAATTGCCGGGGGGTGATCTTCCATGAAAGAGCAGACTAGATCGGCCATCAAGCTCCTGGAGGATCTCACCGAGCGGGCCAAGGAGCTCACGTGCCTCTATGCTATCGAAGAGGCTCTCAAGGACCCAGACAGGGAGATCGATCGGGTTGCCGAGCGGATCATTCAGGCAATCCCGCCGGGGTGGCAATACCCCGAGATCTGCGTGGCCAGAATCTCCCTCGAAGGCAGTGAATACCAATCCGAAAACTTCCAGGAGACTTCTTGGAAGCTGAGCGCAAACATCCTCCAACAGGATCACGTGGTGGGTACGATCGCCGTCTACTACACTCGAGAAACGAGCGGAGCAGATGTCGATCCTTTTCTCGAGGAAGAGAAAAGACTCATCGAGACGATTGCCGACCGAATCAACCACTTCCTGACCTACAGGAAGATGAAGCACCTCTTTCAAGATTGGCAAAGTGGTGGTCGGGATCTCTCCGAGAAACGCCGGGGAGACTGGGAAGCCGTATTGGACCTCATCCGACAGACCGATAACGCGCTCTTTCTGAGAATCTCCAACAAAATGCTCAACCACCTGTGCTGGAGCGGAATCGGGGAGGCGGAGGAGCTTAGGCGATCGTATACTCATCTAAACGGCGTCGGTGCAAGTCAATACGGAGACGAACTGCCCGCACACCACCCGAGCCGGGTACTTGCCTTTTCCGCTGAGTTCACACAGAAGCTATTCCGCATCGCCTCGGATCACCTGAGCGGTGACGAGATATTGACCCGGATTCAGATGTGGATCCAGGAGGACAAACTCGGTGCCTTGCTTCGAACCGCACGCCGCCGTTTACCTCTTGCGGACGTTGTAAGCGCTCTCCGTCGCTATTTCATCACGACCCGTAAGGAGACGGACTCACAGTACCCGCTGGCACGTGGACTCAAGGTTCTTCTGATCGAGTCCATACTCTCCGACCGGTTGGATTACATCAATGTTGCCAAGGATCACGTCGATATCGAGGACCTCTATCACCTTCTCCAAAAAGTGGTCTTTTCGGTAGAAAGCCACGGTAGGCTCGGAGGTAAGAGTGCGGGGTTCTTCCTTGCCTCTCAGATCTTAAAAGAGGCGAACGACGGCAACAGCGCAAACTCAACACTCAAGATTCCCAAGACCTGGTACATCCCCTCGGATATGATGCTCGAGTTGTTGCACTACAACAACATGGACGAAGTAGTCGAGCAAAAGTACAAGGAGATTGAACGGGTCCGTGTCGAATACGCGCACGTCTTCGACATCTTCAAGCAGATGGTTTTCCCGCCCGATATGATGAGCGGGCTGTCCATGGTACTAGATGACCTTGGGGACAACCCTCTAGTCGTGCGGAGTTCCTCGCTCCTCGAGGATCGGACCGGGTTCGCCTGCGTCGACATGTGCAAGAGCGTGTTCTTGGGAAACCAGGGAACCAGGGAGCAGCGCCTCCGAAGCCTCATGCAGGCGGTTGCTGAGGTATACGCGTCCAACTTTGGTCCAGAGCCCATCGAGAACCGGGCGGAACGCGGACTGCTGGAGTTCAGCGAGCAAATAGGTGTTTTGATTCAAGAAGTGGTGGGATTCAAAGTCGGCCCCTATTTTCTTCCCGCGTTCTCAGGGGTGGCCCGCAGTCGCAATGATTTCCAGTGGTCCAATGAGGTCGAGGCGGAGGACGGACTTGTCCGCCTCATTCCCGGCCTGGGAACCAGGGCGGGAGACGGTGTAAACCGCGAGCACCCGGTCATAGTCATACCTGGCCGCCCCACTCTGAGGCTGGATAAGGCACCGGAAAACAGGCTACGCCGTTGTCCCAAGACAATCGATGCGATCCACCTGGAGTCCAACCGTCTGCAGACAGTCGAGTTATGTCGACTTCTGAGAGACTTCGACTACCCGCGTGCCCAAGCCGAACAGATCGTGTCGGTGATCGAGGACGGTAACGCACAGCCTTTGGACCAGGAGAAGCTGGATTACGAGGACGATCAACTCGTGGTGAGTTTCGATGGTTTGATCTCCCGCAGTCCATTTGTAATGCAAATCCGAACAGTCCTGCAAACACTCGAAAGACAACTGGGCGGCCCGGTAGAAATCGAATTCGCATCCGACGGAGAAAACCTCTATCTCCTGCAATGCCAATCCCAGGGCTTCCTTCATCCGCCGCGCCCGGTCCCAATTCCGAAAGAGATGAGCCGAGAAAACGTCGTGTTCTCCGCCAATCGCTTCGTCCCGAACGGACGGTCGACCAACATTACTCACATCGTCTACGTGGACCCGGACGCATACGAGGCGCTCGACGAAGAGTCACGCCATGGGGCTCTGGAACCTGCGGTGTCGAGGCTGAACGATCTGCTCCCTAAACGCCAGTTCATCTTCATGGGTCCCATTGGCCCGGGAGTCAACGGAGGGAACAGCCTCGGTATGGATATCAAATACTCGGACATCAAGAGCGCGGCGGTTGTGGTCGAATTGGTCAAGCCGGATATTAACGAGAGAACCATCCCGTCCTTAGGAGTGCATTCCCTGCTCGATCTCATGGATTCGGATATCCACTACCTCCCTGTTTTTACGGAAGACGAGGGGACGACCTTCAACAGGATCTTCCTCACGCGTTCGAAAAACGTGCTGCCCGAGTTGGTCCCCGAGTATGCGTTTCTCTCCGATGTGGTTCGGGTAGTCGATGTCGCGGAAGCCGCTAATGGCAAGGCGGTACAGGTTCTGATGAATGCCGAACTGTGCGAGGCTGTGGCGCTCCTCGTCGATCCCGACGAGGAGAAATGCCCACCAGTGCAGGGGGCATCGTTCGAAGACAGCCACGCCGAAGACTATTGGCGTTGGCGCTACCGTATGGCCGAGCAGATTGCGTCACACCTGGACGCGGACCGGTTTGGTGTTGCCGGGCTTTATCTCTTCGGAAGCACGAAAAACGGGATGGCAGGACCCGCGAGCGACATCGACCTACTCGTTCATTTCAGAGGCTCGACCTACAAACGAAAAGGTCTCGTTCAATGGCTCGAAGGGTGGAGCCTGTGCCTCGACGAGATCAACTATCTGCGAACCGGATACCATTCCGGAGGGCTACTGGATGTTCACATCGTTACCGACGACGACATTGCCAGGAGGACCAGCTACGCTGTGAAAATCGACGCGGTGACTGATGCGGCGCGCCCCTTGAAAATCAGAGATTCGGGACGCGCAGATTCAAAAGCAAAACGAGCTTAACACGAGAGAGAGTTAACTGATGTCTGCCTACGTTCAGAAGCTGATGGCTGAGGTGAAGTCGAGAAACCCCGGCGAGCCGGAATTTCACCAAACCGTGGAGGAAGTGGCGGAGTCCATCGAACCAGTGCTGGAATGCCATCCCGGTTATAGAGAAGCCAAGATTCTGGAACGGGTCATCGAGCCCGAGCGTACGATTGTCTTCCGAATTTCCTGGGTGGACGACGAAGGGCAAATTTGGGTCAATCGAGGCTATCGCGTCGAAATGAACGGTGCCATCGGACCGTACAAAGGTGGCCTTCGCTTCCACCCTTCGGTCAACTTGGGCATTCTGAAGTTCCTTGCGCTGGAACAGGTGTTCAAGAACAGTCTCACGACCTTGCCTATGGGTGCGGGACATGGAGGAGCCGACTTCAGCCCCAAGGGGAAAAGTGATCAGGAGATCATGCGGTTCTGCCAGAGCTTCATGGACGAGATGTTTAGACACATCGGCCCCAACACGGACGTCCCCGATGGTGATATTGGCGTGGGTGGGCGCGAGATCGGTTACCTGTTCGGCCACTACCGAAAGCTCCGGAACGAGTTTGCCGGCGTGCTGACCGGTAAGGGCCTGAACTGGGGCGGTTCGTTGATGAGCACTGAGGCGACTGGCTATGGCGTCGTTTACTTCGCGGAGGAGATGCTGGCCGCGCGGAGCGATAGCCTTGCCGGAAAGACCTGCCTCGTATCCGGCAGCGGGAAGGTCGCCCTTTCCACTATCGAGAAGTTGGTAGAACTCGGCGCAAACGTGGTCACGTTTTCCGACACGAGTGGTTGTGTCCACGACCCCGAGGGTATCGATACAGAAAAGCTCGAGTGGCTGAAAGAACTGAAGAATGTTCGCCGCGGGTCGGTACGAGAGTTCGCTGAAGAGTTTCCCTCCGCCGAGTTCACATCCGCCGAGTCAGGTGATCTGGACGAAAATCCGCTGTGGCACCACGAGGCTACTTGCGCATTTCCCTGTGTGCGCCAGCACGAGATCAGCGGCAAGGATGCAAGGACGCTGTTGCAGAACGGCATCCAACAGGTTGTTGAGGGGGCAAACATGCCTACCACTCCTGAGGCTGCCAAGCTCTTCCGCGATCACAACGTTCTTTACGCTCCTGGAAAGGCCGCCAATGCAGGCGGGGCGGCGGTTTCGGGTCTTGAGATGGCCCAAAACAGCATGCACTATTCCTGGACGCGCGACGAGGTGGACCAGCGACTCCAAATTATCATGAAGAGCATCCACGAAACTTGTGTGGACGTCGCGCAGGAGTTCGGCACCCCCGGGGATTACATCAACGGGGCGAACATAGCCGGGTTCGTTAAGATTGCCGATGCGATGATCAGCCAGGGAGTCTGATACGACAAGGCATTCAGTGCAGCCTTAGCTTGTGATTGTGAAGTTGAGCTGCTGTCTGCCTGGCTTTGGTGTTGAACGACACGGTGAATCGCCTCCAAGTTACACCTATCTGCCTGGGTTCATCAGTCACGCCGTCTGGCTGTATCACCCATTCCGTCTGAGCTTCAGCGGCATCGAAATGTTTTTGGCAGGGCGGTGCCTGCACGATGTTATCCTGGCCTATCAAGTGGCGCACTGCCTTGCCTGGCAGTGATGCTGATGCGCAATCTCCTGATCTCGCAACGGCCCCGTTGTTCGCGTTGCCAGCGGCAACGTTCAGCGGCAAGAAGTGAGTGGTGGGATGGGTGGATAGACTCCCGTGGTACACACGACAAAATGCCTGGCGGATCTTGGGTTTCGCTAGACTTGTGGTCACAATGATGGAATCCGGCCCACACCGCGCACTCGTGATTGTGTTTGCCGTCACCACTCTATCCTATAGCATCCTGGCCGAGGGTCAATCGCACAAGATGGGCACTTTCTACTGGTTCTTCTTTCACAGTCGCGACGAGTTCTGATCCACATCATGGTAGTGAAACTGAAAGCCGGCCTGGTAGTAGGAAGCATCAGGCCTATCCTGAAGTGCTAGAGTATTTCCAATACCGTTGGCTCCAAGCGTAAACGACGAAAACCGACGTGGCTCCACTATGATGACTAGGTATTCTCCGCAGTTCTATCAGGAGAATCCCTGATTTCATTATCTGCACCGCTCTTCTATGCTGAAAGTGGTGATTCAGGCACATGGTGAACCACGAATCTGGGTGCTGAATCCGAAAGACTATCCGCAGCGGTATTGGAGGCGATGGTCTGGGGAGTTGATGCTTGAGATCCCTTGGACCATCGCAGCCCGAGCGCGCAGGAGGGCAGGATCATGATAGCCCCAAGGAAACTGGTAGCATTAATGACTGTCATCCTAAGCATCTCGCCAGCAGTCGCTCTTGCACAAGCCCGGGGACCATTGACCATACGTGAAGAGACTCCCGGTCTACTGTCACAAGCAACGATAGCGCCGGCTCACGCACGTCTGGCTGCGTTCGGTGAGTTCCCTGGAACCCAGATGGTTGCTGCTCAAATCCGGCGACAAGGGAACAGGATCGTGTACTCCTTCGACCTCAAATGCGCGGGGCGCTCAGGAACTGAACAGGTGCAGATTGACGCGGCGACCGGTCAGGTCATTCGCCTCACGTACTCGGTGGAACGGGATCCGCGATCGCACCTTGTGGTGACGGCTCCTCCTGAACTCCTGTCTTTGGTGAAGTTGAGCTTCGTCGGTGCACGCAACGCGGCCGAGGCTGCAGTAGAGAATGGGCGGGTTGTGCAGTGCAGACTGAGGGTGGAGCAAACGAGGGCAGTTTACCTATTCGACATTGAGGGCGGGGAGGTAGGGGTCACTCAGCAAGCGTTGATTGATGCGAAGACCGGAGACGCAATTCAGCTAGACCATCAGCCTTGATGAGTGCAGGTCAACACGTCACGTGCCGACGGAGTGTTCTTCAGGTGCGTATTGTGGCTCAGGTATGAGTTGAAGTTCAGCTGAGCCTCTGGTAGGTGTACGGCGATCTGCCGTGGCCATTAAGGCCTACGCGCTATTCCCTGGCCTGCACAACCATCTGCACGAGCTGCGAGACCGACTTAGCCTCCATCTTCTTCATCATTCGTGCGCGATGGATCTCAACGGTGCGTTGGCTGAGCTCGAGATCGATTGCGATCACCTTGTTCGCGATCCCCTCAACCACCTTCTCCATCACCTCACGCTCGCGCGGCGTCAGTGAGGCTAACCGGTCGGCATGTCTGCTACGGTCCCGGAGCTTCTCACGAACCCGCGCGTTCTCAACAAACGCCTCTTGGATCTTGTCGATCAGGTCCTGGTCACGAAACGGTTTTTGTACAAAATCCGCTGCGCCCGCCTTGACGGCTTCCACTGCCATCGGGACGTCGCCGTGAGCGGAGATGAATATGATTGGTAGCGTCGATCGCACCGATGCCAGCCGTTCCTGCAACTCCAACCCACTCATACCGGGCATACGCACATCCAGAACGAGGCATCCTGGTTTTTCCGGATCGTATTGCTCGAGGAAATCGTCTGCCGATTGGAAGGTCTCCGACTCGACGCCTATCGAGCGCATCAGGATCCTCACGGATTCGAGTACACCCTGATCGTCGTCGACGACAAAGACCCTCGGTATTGCCTCAGCCATCGTCTTCCTCCGTTACAGCCGGGATAGTCACAAAAAAGGTCGTGCCACGGTTTTGGTTCCGGGAGAACCACATCTGCCCTCCGTGGGACGTCACAATTGTTTTACTCACCGACAATCCCATGCCCATCCCGTCCTTCTTTGTGGTAAAGAACGGCTGGAAGAGTTCTTCCTCACTGTCGGGTGGTAGCCCGCACCCGGTGTCGGCCACGCTTATCTCGACCTTCCCGTCATCGCGCAACGCAGTGCCAACAACGATGCGGCGGTTTTCGGCATCACAGTCTGCCATCGCATCGACTCCGTTGCGGATGAGATTCAGCACCACCTGCTGGATTTGGATACCATCAGCGTGCACAAGCGGTAGGCGATCCGCCAACTGAAGGTCGAGTCTGACATTGTGCAAACGCGTGTCGACGGACGCCAGGTGTTCCAGGTCTCGAATCAGCTCGTTGACGTCGCACTCTATGCGTTTGCTATCTTGTCTCCTCACGAGGTTATTCAAGCGGTGAATAATGCCACCGGCACGTATGGCTTCGTCAGTGACTCGTGTTAGAATCTCGAGTGTTTCATCAGTGTCCGTTGTACCGGCCTTCAGCATTCGTTTGCACGCCTGAGTATACGTGGCGATCGCTGTCAGTGGTTGGTTCACCTCATGGGCGATGCTGCTGGCCATCTCGCCCAATGTGCTGACGCGCGTGAGGTGAGTCAAACGACCTCGTAGTTCCGCCTCTCGCTCAAGAAGCAGCTGCTCCCCTCGCAAACGCTCGACAAGGTGGCTTATCCTCTCGGCAACCTCGTTGAGCAACGCACGTTCTTCAGCGAGGAATGGACCCTCGGCTCGCGTTGGCTTCTCCTCCAGATATCTGACCTCAACCATGCCGGCTGGTTCGCCGTGAACCCTGAGCTGAGCCACCTGCTTCCAGCGAGTGTTGGAGTAGTTGTCTGTTTCAAACTCCATACCGTCCAGCACGATGCGCGCACAACAAATCTCTGGATGTTCCCAGGACGACGGGAGCAGGTTCACAACCTCCTGCAGTATTGTGTGGACGGAACCGCCACCGCGCTCGACAATGCGAGAGATGCCATAGAGACAGTTGAGTTCTTTCACGCGCTCTTCGAGCGCGCGCCTCAGCTCTACGGGGCTTTGTTGGCCTTTCTTACGATTCTCCATCAATGGACATCCTAACACCACTGGTGTCGTGCATGGTTGACCATTCGATCGTAAATATGCCGTGCGACTTTGCGGATAACCAGTGACACCTGGCGGCACACCAAGAACAACTGCGCCGCCAACACTTAGCAGATACAACGCAACGCCTCCCGCTGTCATTGGACTGGTACGGACGACATTACGTACAAACCGCTATTTACAGACCATGCGGATGAGTCGAGTATTCTGATGCGCGACTCGGAATATTCACACACATTGCGGCAAACCCATTCCGCCCACGCAGCGGGTGCCGAGAGCCAGCTGGATCGGAGTATTGCATGGGCGCGAGCCAACGAACGCCAGTCGATTCGAGATCCACCACAGCAACAGTCTACGTGGTTGACAGCGATCAGAGTGTCCTAGACGGTGTCCGGTCGCTGCTGGGCACTCTAGGTGTTGGAGTCAGGTGCTATCGTTCCGCCGAGAAGTTTCTCGACAACGTCGACTTTGACAAACCTGGGTGCGTTATCGCGGAAGTCCATCTCCCCGGGATCAACGGGCTTGACCTTCAAGAGACTATTCGGCGACGGCGTGTGGATTACCCTGTGATCGTGGTGGCCTCTAATGCAGACGTTCCAATGGCGGTGCGCGCTATGCGTCTCGGGGCTCTGGATTTCATCGAGAAGCCGTTTTTAGATCGCGTGTTGATTGCTCGGGTGAAGCAGGCGCTTGCACCCCGCGGCCTAGGAGGCCGTCGGCCATCTAGGGGACGCTCAAGCCCACAGCGCGGAGCCTGAGAGTCTCTTTGATGGTGCGCATAGACAACCTCCGAGCGAATATGCCCCTACGTGACCGTCTCCATTCCCTAGAAGGCCGTCAAGTTTGTGACAGTTTGGGTGCATGCTCACTAATCGCCCCCGAAACAGCGCATCAAGCGGCCCACCAATCCCGGCTGCATCTTTGCCGATTATGTCCGATGCCGCTTCTGACCGGCTGAAGGAAGCTCTCTCCGACCGCTACTCCATCGAGCGTGAACTCGGTCATGGTGGCATGGCAACCGTCTATCTCGCTCGGGACTTGAAGCACGAGCGTCTGGTTGCTGTTAAGGTGCTACGTCCTGAACTGGCAGCAGCAATCGGTCCCGAACGGTTCCTTCGTGAGATGAGGATCACAGCACAACTCACTCACCCGCACATCCTCCCGCTTCATGATTCCGGTGAAGTCGATGGGTTCCTCTACTACACGATGCCGTTCGTGGAAGGGGAATCGCTGCGCGATCGGTTGAATCGTGAGAAGCAGCTTCCGATCGCGGACGCACTCATGATCGCGCGCGAGGTCGCCGACGCGCTCAGTTCGGCACATCATCGTGACATTATCCATAGAGATATCAAGCCTGAGAATATCCTTCTGGAAGAGGGTCATGCCGTTGTCGCTGACTTTGGAATCGCTCGGGCGATCACGGCGACAGAGGAAACAAGACTCACTGAAACGGGGATCGCAGTAGGCACGCCAGCATATCTCAGTCCTGAGCAAGGTGCGGGTGACAGCGAGCTTGATGGGAGGAGCGATCTCTACTCAATCGGCTGTGTGCTGTATGAGATGCTTGCTGGCGAGCCTCCTTTCACTGGCCCAACCGCGGAAAACATCATCCGTAAACACATCAGCGCGACGCCTACTCCACTCACTGTCGTGCGATCCTCCGTCCCAGAAGACGTGGTTCATACCGTGAGCCGTGCGTTGGAGAAAACGCCGGCCGATCGGTTTGCGACGGCAGAACAGTTCGGGGAGGCGCTGAGCATAACGCACTTGAGCAATGCCACACAAAGGGACGCCTTGGCAAAGCATAGAATGCCACGGCGACTGCTCGGCGGACTCGTGGTGGCCGGAATCGTCTTGGTGCTCGTTGTTGCCGGCGTTCTCACACGGTCGGCGCGCAGCGCCACGGGCGAGCCCATCAAGATTTTGGTGAAGCCATTCGATTTCATCGGCGCCGAGGAGGATGTTTACCTAGGTGCGGGGTTCGCTAGGGAGATTCGCGATCGCCTCCGTCGCGTGGCTGCATTGAACGTGTTTGCTCGAGAGACTTCAGAACGTGTCGATAGCGCTGGCTGGGCTGAGCTGCGGATCAGAGGGGAGATCGGCGCCGACTACATACTAGACGGTACTGTGCAGCAACTGCCGGTGACCCGGGGTGAAGGCCGACTCCGCGTGGGCGCAGAACTCGTACGAGCGTCCGACGGTGTGATCGTGGACTCGTGGAGCAGCGATTCCACGATCAGTGGCCTGCTTGTCCTACACGCGGGGATTGCCGAGAGGGCCGTAGATGGTCTGCAGATCGTTCTGGGTCGATCCGAGCGCGGACTATTTACTCTTGAGGGCACTGACAATCCCGCTGCCTATCGGGCGTACCAGCTGGGCAACTTCCACATGATGCAGCTGAACGCGGAGGCGGCGGAGAACGCATTGGTGCAGTACCAGGTAGCAATAGACAGAGACCCGACCTGGGCGCGGGCGCACGCTGGATTGGCGGGGGCGTACATGATGTTGGGGGGGTGGTGGGGAAACCGGCCGCCTGGAGAGACAGAATCGCAAGCGGAGGCGGCAGCGCTCAGGGCGTTGGAGCTGGATGAAACGCTGGCTGAAGCACACGTAGTGTTGGCTGACTGCAGGTTCAAGTTCAGATGGGATTGGCCTGGTGCCGACAGCGCGTTCCGGCGAGGAATGGAGCTGCATCCAACGTTCACCATCGCGCGTGCCGGGCACGCCAATTATCTCGGGGCAATGGGCCGATTCGACGAAGCAATTGCATCTGCGCGACTCACGCTGGAACTAGATCCCTTGTCGCCCATCGCGTACAACGAATTGGGGTATGCGCTGGAACTGGCCGGCCGCTACGACGAGGCGCTGGAGCAGTATCGGGAGGCACTCGCACTGGACCCGCGGTTCCCGCAGAGTCGAATGATCTTAATGCAGCATTTTCTCAGGCGCGGCATGCTGCAGGCGGCCATTGCTGAGTCGGACTTTCTACATAACTCACCGGGAGTGGCGGCGTGGGTCGCGTACGCCTACGGGAGGTCGGGCCGACGCACCGATGCCTTGGACATCCTTGACCAATTGACTAGGCGCGCTGAAACGGAACTCGTTTCGCCTGTTTATCTGGCCCAGATTCACATGGGCCTCGACCAGCCCGAAAAGGCTCTTGACCTGCTGGAGAAGGGGTACCGGGAACGTGCCGTACTGATGGGGTGGTTGAACCAGTTCTGGGTGTTCGATCCCCTGCGCTCGGACCCGCGGTTCCAGGACCTGTTGCGTCGCATGGACTTCCCGGAGCGAGACTAAGAGTTCATGAGGCCGAATGGGTAAGAGGGTCAGCAGCACTGGAGCCTTTTCTTCAGGGCCTGCTCAACCACAAGGGATGTCACATCCCTCGAACTTCGTTGTCCTTCCACGCGTTACAGGGACTGTCACGCTGAACTGTCACAGTTAGGCGCGCGCTGCGACAGCGCGCGCCTTTGTTCGGCAGAACAGCTAGGCCATCAGCAGACTCCCAACCGCGGAAATGGGACGTAAGACACAAACCAGTTCACCAAATAGAGAGAGACGCACTTCCTAGGTGCACATTCCTATGTGTTTGGAAAACGCGCTGCCGTGGCGCGTCTCCGACAACCGGCGCGTCTGGAAGCTACCCTTGCTGGCGTGGATTCAAGGTGGCAGATTGGCGGGAGCCGACACCCCAGCCGTGGAGGGCGGACAATGGCTCTCGAACTCAAATTGAAGGATGAGCTTCGCGAGTACGTGGAAGCCGAGCTCGATCGCAGTGTCCGAAACGACTATCCCGATCTGCAAGTGGAGTTCGTAGACGAGGTCACCGACAAGACGCCGCAGGACCTCTGTTGGTACATCATCCGACCCGAGGGGCGCGTTGGCAGGAACGAATCCTACACCGTGGATGCCCGTCCGGATCGAAAGGAGTTCTTGGTCTGGTACGGGGTGCACGCTGGTGGCGCCGCTTGGTCTAGCCCCGCCCTGAGCAGGTGTGTGCATGTGCACTTTCCTGACGCCCTGCCCGAGACCCTCTCTCGCAAACTCCGCTCTGAGCTCAGTCTAGGTGCTGCTCTGGAAGTGATGTTGGGTGACCAAGAATCGTACCCAATGAACTGTTTCGCATTCACCTGACAGGTATTGTCAACTTGAGCCGGTTCCCTCCAAACTCCGTTGATGAAAACGAATACGAACTGCTATCATGGCTACCGGTTTCCTCCTGAGATCATCGGCCACGGTGTCTAGCTGTACCACCGATTCTCCCTGAGCTTCCGCGACGTCGAGGAACTCCTGGCGAAGCGCGGGATTATCGTCACCTACGAGACTATTCGGCAGTGGTGTCGGAAGTTCGGGCCGCAATACGCGCGGATGCTTCGACATCACCAGGGTCGTCTGGGAGACGTGTGGCACCTGGATGAAGTCTTCGTGAAGATCCAGAGCCAGCGGCACTATCTCTGGCGGGCCGTGGACCAGGATGGGGAAAAGATCGACATCCTCGTTTAGAAACATCGAAATGCCCACGCGGCCAAACGGTTCTTTCGCAAGCTCCTGAAGGGGCAAGGAAGCGAACCGTGGCAGCTGGTGACGGACAAGCTGAGGAGCTACGCGGCAGTACGACTCTTGACGTTCCTTTGACACCCCCTGTGCAGCTTGGATGCGTCGCTTACTGGAGGAATCCATGCGTCGCGCCGTCACGTACATCGCTGTGGCCATGTTGTTGGCCCCGTTCCCTTGTGTTTCGGCCCAGGTGCTACCGCTTCTTGGAATGGGCGAGCGGATACGAGTCACCCACCACTGTCCTGAACCTGGAGCACCACTCAGCGTAGCGTGGTGCAAAATCCACACAGGTACCGTTGATGTCGTTACCGCTGATAGTCTGGTGTTGACGTCTGACCCCCGAGGTACGCGGTTGATGGTTCCTGTCGGTTCGGTGAGGCACATCCGAGTACGGCGTCGATTGAGCAGGAAAACACTGGTTGTGAGAGGTGCAGCGATCGGTGGGGGGATACTCGCCTTTCCGGGGCTTGTCCTTGGACTCTCAACGATGAGTGAGTGCCAAGGGCTCTCGTTGTCGCCGTGCGGAGGGAATTTCGGGACCGCGTTGTTGGTGACCGCAACAGTGGGCGGCATCGGTGCGAGCATTGGCTCACTCTTCGGCTTGGTATCACCAAGGGGACAACGCTGGGAGAAAGTCCCGCTTGACCGACTGCGCGTGAGCTTTGCGCCGCAGCGGGACGGGCAGTCTGCATTCGGGTTGTCGGTGAGTTTCTAGCGGCCTAGCCCCCGCCCATCACACGGCGCTCGGGGGGTCTTCATACCTGCCTGTTCCACACGAATTGACTCAAGTCGGTCTAGAATTGACCGCCAATTGACTCCCGCTCGATATGGTGCTATTCCATACGTGGCTAAAACGCGCCGGTGGCCCGACCGCCGGACTGACGCCGTAGTAAGATGCCGTAGTAGACGCCGCAGATTGACGCCGCAGTAGACACCGCAGTAAGACGCCCGCCCGACGACGAGGCGAGGACCGCCACAAGGGATTCACTGTCGCTTCGGAAGGCATAATGAAGCTCAGGGCCCTTGTCCCCATCTTGTGGTCGCAGCGTCTGCCGTAACCTGCGACGAGGATGCTTCCACCGGCCTTGAAACACCCGAGCGTCACGGAGGCATTCATGGCTAGAAATCGTCAGCCAGAGTATCGATATGAACTGGATCGTGGCGACTGCATACGATACCTCAACACAGCGTTCACAGATTTTGCGATGCAGAACGGCGCACCAGACCTACGTCCCGCCAATCTTATAGGTAGATCCCTTTGGCATTTCGTTACAGGCTTGGAGATTCGCCACCTTTACAAACTGATGTTTACCAAGATTCGCACTACGGACAGGACGATCGTCGTGCCGTTCCGATGTGATTCTCCGACCTGTCGGCGTTACATGGAACTGACAATAGCTCGCGCAGCAGATGGTGGCCTGGCCCTCGCGGGAGAGTTGCTCCGTGAGGAGTACCGTACCGCTGCACCGTTGCTTGACGCCACCCAATCGCGATCGGAGCAGTTTGTGAAGATGTGCAGCTGGTGCAAGCGAATGTGGGTTCCGGCGGGCGAATGGTTGGAGGTGGAAGACGCCGTGGTTCCTCTTCAACTTTTCGAAGGCGCAGTTCTGCCTCGAGTAACACATGTCATCTGCCCTCCGTGCGAGAAACGCCTTTTGGATGAAATGGGAGTTGAGGGTGCCGCGTAACTCACCGGCAAGTGCCCTGAGCAGTGGCGTGATCGAGAAAGTGGAGCACCCCCGAGCGCCTTCCGAAGCTCCTCCATGTCGGGAAACTGGTAACAGGTTTGAATTGTCTTTGGATCTTTCCAGCCACCCAGCATGCACAGCTCTGCGTTCGACCGGTGTCGCAGGGCAGTAGCGAACTTGCGCCTGAAGCCATGCCAGCCGACCGGTCGTTGCCCCAGTCGCTCCTGCGCCTCCTATAGCCACCGACCGAGGGGGGAGTATTCGATATTGGACGGTCGGGCCAGCGTGGTGAGAGTAACACCCACTGACTTCCTCTTCCCTCCGGATTCTCTTTGGCCGTGCCCAGGGCCTCGACCGCGATCTTCGTGAGAGGAGTCTCGTGTCGGATGCCGAGTTTGTCGTTCTCCTCCCGCCAAACAACTGTTGCTGCTTCAAGGTCGATGTCAGACCGTTGAAGCTTTCTGATGACACCCTGGCGGTGACCAGTTTCGTTCGCAAGCACAAGTCCGAGCTTGAGGCGCCAACCGACGTGACATTCCAAACTAAAGCTGCAAACGCCAGACGAGCACATGCCACGAACGTGCATTGGATGAACGGCTCACCACATGTGAGGAGCCTCACTGCACCCAGTGGCGGGGAGCAACGCAGCCACTTCACCCGAGAAAGGTGCGTACCGTTTGACGGTCCCTTGACGTCGACATCGCAATGTGTACCTGTCCACTCATGGTATGCACAGACATGAACGGCCATTGGAAGTGTATCGCGGCGGACGTATGCTTCGGAGCAGTGGTCGGCGTGTGTTTGGACGTTCGGTTGTCTTCTGATGTCCGTGAATTCTTCAAAGCGAGACTCATATGCGCGCAAACCGCTTCCCGCGAAAGCCAAGACCCGATCCATTCTATGATAAGGTCGTCTGGATTACTGGTGCGTCCTCTGGTATCGGTGCTGCCCTTGCGGTCGCTCTATCACGGTCCGGCGCGAAGCTGATACTCTCCGGCCGCCGCCGCGACGCCCTCGATGGTGTGAAGAGCGAATGTTCCGTCGATGCCGATGTCGTACTGCTTCCATTCGATCTGACCGATCTCGACAACCTCGGTGTTCAGGCGGAACGTGCGTTGGAGGCTTTCGGCTGCGTCGACTACATGATTCACAATGCGGGAATCGCGTCACGAGATCGGGTCGAGACAACAGAGCTTTTCGTTGACCAAAAGATCATGGCCGCAAACTACTTTGGGGCTGTATGCCTCACGAGAGCCCTGCTCCCATCTATGCGACAGCGTCGCTCCGGCTGCTTCGTTGTGGTCAGCAGTCTACTCGGCAAGTTTGGTGGACCGCAAGCTTCTTCGTATTCTGCATCCAAACACGCACTGCACGGATTCTTCGAGTCGCTTCGCAGCGAAGTGCATGGCAACAATATCTGTGTGACAATGGTTGTTCCCGGTTTCGTTCGCACTCCGATCATAACTCGGGCCATGACTGGCGGAGGCGGTAGTTACGGAAAGATGCTTCCGGTGCACCAACGCGGAATGGCACCCGAGAAGTGTGCCGAGCAGATCTTAAAGGGGGTCGCTGCAGGGAAGGAAGAGCTGTTGGTGGGTGGTGTGGAGGTTTACTCGACGTACCTGAAACGACTCTTCCCGACTCTGCTATCTGCTCTTATCAGAAGTCATCCGGCCCGTTTTCGGGAAAGGCTCATGAATATGATTACCCTTGAGGAAGGTCCGCAGAGGGATTGCGACGGGCCTACGTGAGGCTGGTATCACCCGCTGTTCGTCCCGAAGCTGATTCCTTGATGAGGATGCGCCCCACAGGGGGTATCATTGTATCCCTTGCTGGCGCATTGGTGGTCTCTCAGCTCCCCCTTGCCTCCTCAACGGCGCGGCCGGATCATGGCAGAGCCCACGTGCCACCCTCGCCCTGGCGCGCGGCGACAGGGGCTGCATATTACAATTGAGCTTCCGTTCACCAACGCCGTCGAGTCTTCCGCCACAGGACGGCGCCCACCAGACGGAGTCATGCTATGGATTTCTCGAGACGTAGTTTTCTCAAGTCTTCCGCCGCCGGCGCTGGCTTCAGTGCACTTGGCTTTGACCTCGCGCCAGCCTATGCGGCCTCACGCGAACTCAAGATCAGCAACGCTAGAGAATACCGGACCATCTGCCCCTACTGCGCGGTGGGCTGTGGAACGATCGCCTACGTGCACGGGAGCGGTGGCCTCAACACTACGAAGACCGTCATCCACGTCGAGGGTGACCCTGATTCACCCATCAACGGCGGCACGCTGTGTCCCAAGGGCGCTGCGCAAATGCAACTGGCCATGAACCCGCGACTGCAGGAGACTCCACTGTTCCGTCGGGCCGGGGCCGCCGACTGGGAAGAAGTTGACTGGGAATTCGCCATGGACTGGTTCGCTCGGCGGTTCAAGGAATCTCGCGACCGGACGTTCGTGCAACGGGACGAAGCCGGCCACACAGTGAACCGGTGCGAGGGAATCGCCTGGGTGGGAAGTGCCACCGTCTGCAACGAGGACGCATACCTCATCACCAAGACTATGCGAGGACTGGGGTTGATCTACATCGACCACCAGGCCCGGATATGACACAGCCCCACGGTGGCCAGTTTGGCCGCCACGTTTGGCCGGGGCGCCATGACCAATCACTGGAAGGACATCAAGAACGCGGATGTCGTCTTGGTAATGGGTGCCAACCCGGCCGAGAACCACCCGTGCGGATTCAAGTGGGCGGTCGAGGCGCGCGATAGACGCGGCGCGAAGCTCGTAACCGTCGATCCGCGATTCACGCGGAGCTCAGCTGTCGCAGACAAACACCTCCAGATCCGACCTGGATCGGACATCGCCATCCTCGGTGGCTTCATCCGCCACATAATGGAAAATGGACTCTTTCACAACGACTACGTTCGGCTTCACACTAACGCATCGTTTATTGTGAGTGAAAGCTTCGCTTTCCAGGACGGCCTGTTCTCGGGATTTGACCAGGCGTCCGGTGAGTACGACAAGACGTCATGGAGCTACGAGCGCGGGCCGGACGGCTATGTGCGTCGCGACCCGACCCTCACTCACCCGCGCTGTGTTTTCCAGCTGCTCAGGATGCACTATGACCGGTATACGCCCTCGATGGTGGCGCGAATCGCGGGATGCTCGGAGGAGGAGTTTCTCGGTGCTGCGGAGATTGTCTGTTCCACCGGCACGGCCAATAGGGTGGGGACGATCATGTACGCTGTGGGCTGGACCATGCATACAGTCGGGAGTCAGATCATTCGCTCTGCGGCGATCGTACAGCTGCTATTGGGCAACATCGGCCGACCTGGCGGAGGCATCAACGCGCTTCGCGGGCACGCAAACGTGCAGGGAGCTACGGACCATGCGATAGTTGCCGGAATCCTTCCCGGGTACCTCAAGGTACCAAGGCCGCACCAGACCTCACTGAATGCGCACCTGAGGGAATTCACGCCGCGACCCCTTGTGCCCGACACGATGAACTACTGGGGCAACTACCCGAAGTTCTTCGTTTCGCAGCTCAAGTCTTGGTTCGGCGATCACGCCACGGCAGACAACGGTTTCGCTTACCACTATCTCGGTAAGGCGGCCGATGACGCGACGTGGCTGTCGATCTGGGATCGAGCACGGCGGGGCGAGCTCGAGGGTCTTGTGGCGCTGGGCTTCAATCCGCTGCTTGCGGGGCCGGACGTCAATCGGCTGCTCGAGGGCATGTCGAATCTGAAATGGAAGGTTGTCATTGATCCCTTCATGCTGGACACGGCGGAGTTCTGGCGGGCACCGGGTGTCAGTCCCGAGGAGATTGAGACGGAGGTGCTCTCCCTTCCGGCCACACATTGGATCGAACGGGACGGCTCGTTCACCAACAGCGGGCGCTGGGCGCAATGGAAGGAGATGGTGATAGACCCACCGCCGAGCGTGAGGTCTGACACATGGATTTTGTCGGAACTCTTCTGGCGCGTGAAGGAGCTGTACGAGCGAGAAGGAGGCGCATATCACGAACCCATCAAGCACCTTAGCTGGAGCTATCTGAATCCGCGGATGCCGACACTCGAAGAGCTCGCAAAAGAGATCAACGGCTACAACCTTCGAACCGGCGAACTTCTCTCATCGTTCGGCGAACTCGAGCCGGACGGCTCAACGAGCTCGGGCAACTGGCTCTATAGCGGCAGCTTCACTGAGGCCGGCAACCAGATGGCGCGGCGCATTGCGGGTGATCCCACCGGACTCGGTATGCATCACGACTGGGCCTGGTCCTGGCCGCTCAACCGGCGGGTGCTGTACAACCGGGCGTCGGCGGACGCAGTTGGCAGACCCTGGGATCGCGAGCGCGCCGGCATACAGTGGAACGGGCGGGAGTGGATCGGCGATGTCCCCGACTACGGGAAGACGACGCCGCCAGGTCGGGTGGGCGCCTTCATCATGACTGAGGAAGGTGTCGCCCGGTTGTTTACCACTCATCTCATCGATGGGCCGGTGCCCGAGCATTACGAGCCGGCCGAAAGCCCTGTGCCGAACGTGCTACATCAGACCGTGTCGGTGAACCCCACCATTCGCTGGTATGACGGGGTTCGAGAGACACTGGCGACCGCGGACGAGGAGTTCCCGTATCCGTGCACGGTCTACCGTGTCGTGGAGCACGAGCATTTCGTCACCGCCAACGTGCCGTACCTCGTGGAGTTGATGCCAGAGTTTTTTGTGGAAGTGCCGGAGGGATTGGCGCGGGAAAAGGGAATCGAGAACGGCAGCCGGGTGCGTGTCTGGTCCAAGCGAGGAGAGGTGCAAGGTAAGGCAATCGTGACTAGGCGCATTAAGCCGCTCACGGTGAATGGCAATGTAGCATGGACTGTGGGGATCCCGGTACATTGGGGATTCGTTGGTATCACCAAGGGCTCTATGGCGAACAATCTCACACCGTTCGTCGGTGACGCCAACACGCGCTGTCCCGAGTTCAAGGCCTTCCTCGTAAACATCGCCCCGGTCGAGGAGGTGCGCTCGTGAGTACGCTAGCGATCAAACGCATCTCGGCGATGCCGTCTCCGCGGCCCGGCATTCGCCGCGGACCCGAGTACGCGAAGCTCGTGGACATCTCCCGATGCATTGGCTGCAAAGGATGTGAGGTAGCGTGCAAGGAGTGGAACGAACTCGGCGTGGAGCCCACGTTCAACTTCGGCAGTTACCAGAGCCATGAGGATCTGAGCCCGAGCACCTGGCTCGTGATGCGGTTCAGCGAGGTCGAGGTAAGCGGCGATCTCCGGTGGCTAATCAAGAAAGACGCATGTCACCACTGTGAGGAGCCGGGCTGCCTGTATGCGTGTCCCGCGCCCCGAGCCGTTGTGCAGTACGAAAACGGCATTGTTGATTTCAATCAGGAGAACTGCATCGGGTGTCGGTACTGCGTGGCGGGCTGTCCGTTCGACATTCCACGCTTCAGTCCGGCGACCCGGACGGTGTACAAATGCAACATGTGCGTTGACCGAGTCGAAGCCGGGTTGGAGCCCGCGTGCGTGAAGACATGTCCCACCAACGCCATCGCCTGGGGCTCAAAGGAAAACATGCTCACCTTGGCTGAGCGGAAGGTTCAGACGTTGCGAGCGCGAGGGTTGGCCAACGCGGCGGTATACGACCCTGCGGGTGTTGGCGGGACGCACATGATGTATGTGGTTCCCCACGGGGACCGTCTGGGGGATTACAGGCTGCCCGATGCCCCGGTGGCGGAACCGGGGGTGATTACGGTACTGGGTTCGGCAAAGAAGGTTGGTGTGTTTCTGTTTGGTCTAGGTTTACTGTCGGTTGCACTCCACTATTTGGGTGTCGGCCCCGCGGTGCCGAATCGGGAAGCTGCGGCTGGCGGGGAGGGAAAATGATCAACGACGCGCCCCTGAATCGATTCACCTTAGCGGAGCGAGTGGTGCACTGGGTCGTGGGAGTGACATTTGTGCTGCTTGTGCTCAGTGGGTTGGCGTTGTCTTACCCGTCACTATTCTGGATGGCGGGTCCGTTGGGAGGCGGGCCGGCGACCCGTGTTCTTCATCCGTGGATTGGCCTGGTGTTCGAGGCCGCGCTCGCACTCATGTTCTTCTTGTGGCTGAAGCAGATGTATTTCACTCGCGCCGATCTGGAGTGGATCCGCGCAATCAAGCACTACGCGCGACATGATCGGGAAAAGATCCCTCCCAGTGGTAAATACAACGGAGGGCAGAAAGGGCTCTTTTGGACGCAGGCGGTGTTAGCGGTCGTTTTCCTGGTGACGGGGTTACCGCTCTGGCTCCCAGAACCGTTCGGCGCCGGTTTCCTCAACCTGATTCGCTTGCTCCATTTCCTGGCTGCGCTGGCGGGCGGGCTTCTCCTCACACTGCACATCTACCTCGGCACGGTCGCGAATCCTGGTACGGCCCGCGCGATGCTCACTGGGACCGTGACGCGTGACTGGGCCGAACTTCATCATCCGATGTGGAACGCAGAGCAGGTCGACGATTGAATGCCAGGTGGGAGCGGCGGCGGCGTAGGGTTGCTGAGCTAATCAAACAGCGGCAGCCAGCGCGCGAACTCCTCGAGACATACGCCGCCGTGGCGCAGGCCCAGGAGCAGGTGTACGAGCATGCGCTGGATTCGCACTGGGCTCGAGTAGCCAAGGGTGACTGCCGGCGGTTGCCGTACGAATCGATGCTACCTCTGTTCCGCGAGTTTCAGGAACGGCTGGAAACTGGGTGTACCACGGTCCTTCAGGAGAATGCACGCTCGCTACGGTCGACGAGCGACGGGACACAGTGTGACCTGCTCGCAGCTTGTTTTGCGCGGCGTGACCTCCAGGGTTTCGCCGCTTCGATCGGCTGTGAGGAAACACCGTTGGCGTTTTTTCCCAGGGCGTTCTTGCAGGCAGTCGCGGAGGCGATCGTGACGCACGCCGATGCGGCCTCAGGTGAGCAACCCTCCCGCACCTGCCCGCGGTGCGCATGGCCTCCGCAGCTTGCGGTGCTGAAAGATGATCCTGATACCAAGGGCCGACGTCTGCTCATCTGCGCGCTCTGCGTCACCGAATGGAACTTCCCTAGGACGACGTGTCCCGCCTGCGGCGAGACGAGTCCCGCCCAGCTGGCCTATTACGAGAGTGACGTCTGGCCTCATCTTCGCATCGAGGGTTGCGCGGCATGTAGGGTGTACACTAAGGAGGTGGACCTGCGGCGCGACGGCCGAGCAGTGCCGTTGGTTGACGACATTGCATCTGTGGAGTTGGATCTTTGGGCAGACCTGCGTGGGCTGCGGAAGATCGAGCTCAATGTCCTCGGGCTGTGACTATGAGCACCGTTGACGGTTAGGATTGCCTGAAGCTTGATACCGAAGGGAGACCTCTAATCCAGAGATCTCCATCTACCGTCTACACCGGTCATTTACATTCTCTGTCACAAATCGGGAACAAAGGATTCTGGCGGTCAGGATGTCGAGAAATGTGTCCATAGAAAGCGGCAGATTGTTGCATCGGGGAAAGGAAATGACGACAAATCGTGCGGTCTATCTTTGAAATGTGAACATCTTGTGACTATTTACTGTTCAACAGCCTAGCTCTCCAGGCGCGCGCCTTCGACCTCTCGGCCACCTGTCCCAATGTCCTGAAGAAGTACTGAATGTAATCTGGGTAGGCCGATACGTCATCAGAGGGTTCAAGCACTTTTCCTACTGTTTACGCGCTTGTCCGGCGCGTGCCCATCTAAGCGCTGTACTGGCCTAAGACGTTTAGTCGGTATTCCCAGCTTGACACGGTACCTGCCATGATTCGCTCCGGCTCAAGTTGACAATACCGACCGAGTTGATTCACCGCAGCGCGAACCAGTAGCTCACTTTGATCATGAAGACGTTCTCGGCGGGCGCCCTGGCTAGCGCGCTCAAGTCCCGACCGAAATCGAAGCTCCCTAAAGAGACTTCGTCTTCCTGGAGGCGTTGCCAGACCAGGAAGATCGTAGACCCAGGACGATACTCCCACCGGAAGACCAAGTTTCCGACGAGGGAGCGAACGTTGAAATCTCGATCCTCGACGGCGTAGTCGACAGTACCGTCTGCATCAAAGTCGAAATACCGGCGGCCGGCGGTGTCGACACATGTCCGCGCATTGCGGCAAACATCGTTTTGGCCGGCCGGAACGTGGGGTCCTTCTTCGAACGTGTCGAAGTCGAACGTTTCCGGCGCGACCAGCTGCCGGTAACTGGTGTAATTCCCCGACGACAGCAGCGGTTGCGCAAATAGCTGCAGGGTCATGGTAGGACTGAACACGACGTCCAGTCGAGCTTCGAGGGACAACTCCTGGCGCTCGATGTCCCCAAAGATGTACCGCGATCCAAATGTCGGCTGGTACGGCAGCGCATCGGTGATAGCGACGAACTGGGCCGCTGTTCGGCTGCGGCTGTACTGTGGCTCCACCTCCAACTCCACGAGCGGAGTTGGCCGAAACTCCATCTCCATCCCCAGCTCGACTTGCCAGCCCGCGTCCTGCTGCCGCCATCCATAGTCTATGGAAGGGCCGAGATTGAACCGTTTGCGTCGATCGGTATGGAATCCCAGTTCCACGGCGTGGGCGCGTGGGGAAAGCATGAGCGGACCGCCGCGTGTAGCGGTGCGATCCATCAGCTGCGGACGGAGGCCTACATATGCTTCGACTTCCCAGTAGTTGAGCAGCTCGAACTCCCCTTGCAGGCCGAACTGTCCGGAAACATGGCCCCGTTGCCACGAGTCGAACGACCACGGATCCTCGAGTACGTCGTGACTGAAGTTCTGGTGGGTTGAGAACGTGGCGCTGTAACTACGCAGCAAAGGGCCCGGACGGATCTCCTGGTACTGAAGGCGGGCGCCGCCGTCCAACGCCTCCTGCCGACGGCTGAAGCCGAGATCATTGATCTCGAATTCCGGCGTGGTTTCGGCTAACCATACAGATCCCGTCCAGTGTTCACCGCGGCGGCGCGCAAACGTGAGCCGCCAATCCACACCGGAGAGCGACGTAGCCGACGAATCCACCTCGAGGCGTCGGGCGTCGGGCCGTTGAAAAAAATGGTTGCTCGATCGCTGGACTTGGATCATCGCCATAGAATCTCCGCGCACGTGACTCGTGGAGACGTAGCCGAACACCGCCCAGGTCCTGTCGCCCCACTGATGTTCGAAATCGACCGCCGCACTGAGTGCCGTGCGAGGAAGGACATCGAACGACCCGTCACCCGGAAGATTGCGGCCCAGCACGGTGGCGATCCCCCCAATCGTCGACGCGCCGTCGTTGAAGTCCTGCTGGAGTCGAAAGACACCGAATCCGGTTCGAGGCTCCAGCCAGAAGGATTCGGTGGGTCGTGTGTCAGCGTATGAAGCCAGGCCGCTCTCCTCCCGCGTCACGGCGGCTAACGCGCCGGCCGACAACCCGCTGCTCGTCCTGCCGGTCACCTTGGCGGCGCCCAGAATCGTGGCGGCGTCTGACACGTCCGCGAACTCGGCGTCGGGCGGCGGACGGCCGTGCGGCCGGCCGCCGATGCGCCGGCTGTAATAGAGGTCCTGTCCTGCCGAGAGCGAGAAGTTGAAGATCTGTGCATCCTCGACGAAGAACGGCCGGCGCTCCTCGAAGCGGGTCTCGAAGGCCGTGAGATTGATGACGGCGGGGTCGGCCTCCACCTGACCGAAGTCGGGGTTGAAGGTGGCATCGAGCGTGAATTGGGCGCCGAGTCCG